>SABI01000733.1 GCA_009929055.1 Spirochaetia bacterium
CTATTGAAGATCGTATCCTTACAAGACTCTACGAAAGGATAGATCTTTTTAAAAAAAATATAGGTAATCTTGATGATATCCTAGGCTTGAAAGTAGAAAAATTGGTTGTGGACCTCAGCAATAAGGCTCTCAATGATGAAGAACTAGACCAACAACTAACTAACAATTCTATTGTAGAAGCAATAATAACCCAACGTAATAGTAGTTTGGAACTGAGTGCACCTATGTTTGCCAGTGTTGGCCAGTATATCTTAGATTCCATCCAGAAATCCAATACACAACAACATTACATTACAAGCGCTGATATTTTCTTCTATGTTAACAGTTTTCTAGGAAGAATGTACCCCGGTGAATTTAGGCTTGAACCACATCCCAAAGATGCGTTTTGCTATAAAATTATCCTACCATCAGAAGCAACACAACAATTAGCAAAGTATTGTAGGTTACACCCTGAGTATAAAACAACTCGATTGGCCATTGAATCCTCTCCTGCCTTCTATTCCTACTTTCAAAGCCAAGAGAGAAATTCTTACTCGATCTATTATAAGGAAATAATAGACATAGACCATCCGCTCATAAAATGGATAGATGAACAGGTACGAATTCCGATTTATAAGAAGAATGGTTGCTCTGTGATACATATCGAATCACGTGATGTATCAGATAGCATGCGCTTACCTGGCCTTTATACCTACTATGTTGAACGTTGGAAAATTGCAGGTTCCGTAAAAATCGTAGAACTCAAGTTCTTTCTCACTCCTCACAAAGAGAGTTCAGAGGAAATCAATTCAGAACAAGCAGAACAAATAATAACCACAGCTTCCCAAAAAGGCTACGCTGGTTTTGAATTCTACGAATTCTTTAAAGCTGACTCTGCTGAAAAAAGTTTAAAGCTTCTACGAGATTGCTGCAGGGAGGAACATACCCGTTTTGTGGAAGAATATTCTCAACGAACCCTTGCATTCAAAGAACAACGTGAGGACTTTATCAACCAAACCTACCAAGTAAAGATAGCCAACCGGCAAGCTTTAGTTAACCAGATGATAAATGAAAACAAACTGCAGGGAGCTAAACTCAATCAAGCACAAGTTGCAAA
>SABI01000734.1 GCA_009929055.1 Spirochaetia bacterium
CTGTAGAGATGCCTTCCTCTTTGTGAGAGGAGGGGTAAAGGGCTCAACGAAAAAATGTATTTCACCTTTTTATACCATGATAAGAGTAGTATCCTGTCGTTTTGGAACAAAAGTATGCTTTAGTGAGACAGAGATTTCCAGTATGATGTACACACATAGACAAAGAGTAAAAATGAGTTTAATGGCATAATTATAACCTTTGTCCTCTTATTGAAGGAGTTCCCAACTGTTACATTGAAAGAAGCTTCTACCTTAGAATATATACTTCTTCGCTATTATCATAAGGGAAACTCTTTCCAATACATCAAAGCTTAATTCATCGACTACTTAAGCATACAGTATGTGGTGCGGTAAATACTCAAAGGCAATTCAGTTCTACTTTCTTAAAAACACTACTACCAACATTCTTTTTCTGAAGTCCGCTTTTACTCAAGAGATTTCTCCTAAGACTTCCTTAGTACCTAGGTTCAATAAGAATCACGAGGGGAGTGAATTTACAGGTATCCATTGGCTAGAAATAATGTAAAAGAGGAATTTATTTTTTTCCTTACCTTCTTTTAAAGAGGAAGAGTTATAAGGTTTCTTTCATTTCCTTTTTTTAAAGTTAGTCTTGGTTTGAAAAAAATGATGATAAATCTCTAATGTATAAATAATACAGCACTCTTGGCCTTTTGTGTGGATAATGGGAACTAACCGTCTTGCTTCTCTAACTTCTTAAGCTCCTCAATAATAATACTCTCTTTATTCTCTATTACTTCAAGTTCATCCTTAATCTGCAAGATTTTCTTATTCACTACCGATGGGAAGAATTGTCTGTAAATAATCTTCAGTTAAGATGTATTTGGGTTCAACTTTGTTTTGTTTTTTCATTAGAGGAAACACTTTTGTCCTCACCCCCATACCTCTCGAGTCTACATACCCATAATCACGAAGTATTCCCATGATAAGTGGGTTTCTAGATGATCGCTGACCTGCGAACATTTTCTCTAAAGTCATTAAATTATGCATAACACCAGGGCTCAACACTTCCAGCCGATCACTATAGCAGACAATTTCTACTTCATTGACTTGAGTCCAATTTCTATGAGCCAGGGC
>SABI01000735.1 GCA_009929055.1 Spirochaetia bacterium
TCTCCAATAACCTCTTGGCGGTACGGGAACTTTGAGTCTTTCACATAGCTTGGCAAGTCCTCTTCCCGATATTCCAAACTCTTCGGCCAATTTCATCATCGGTTTTGACCAAACAGCACTATACAAATCCTCACGTGATTTGATTACTCCATCCATTCTATTCTCTCCACTATCATGCATTAGGTAATGAATGCTGGGAATTCTTACATCTTTCCTGAATTTCTCTGATCGTAACTTGCATTCCTTAACCAGCGAAGTATATTCCACTGTCTGAACTCTAGTAAACAAGTCATGCTAATAGTCAGAGTTTTCATTATGCCTAATTTCAGTGATAGAAGAGAACAATACTTGTTCAATCGAGGGAGAACTGTGTGAGACTCAATAGGGGTTACCTTGGATTGGACCTCAAAATGCGTTCATCGTCCTTGTTGGTAAAAGTTGGGATCATTAAGTCGTTGTTCTATGAATGCAACCATTTCCTTCAAAAATGTGATATCCATTTTTTTTGTAATTGCAGGAAACTTCAATCCAACCGTTCTATCATGCATTAGAGCTATCCTTCCAAACTCAGAGTCATTTTCCATAATTCTGTAAACTTCAACAAAGTTACTACCATAATTCCCTTTAGCTCGATTATCCTTTTCAATGAACATGATTTCTTTCCATTTCCTTAAGATTTTTATGATAGTCACGAAACTTTTGAATAAAGATTTCCACTTCATCAAATGTCAAACTAGCAGAAGAGACTTCCCCTCCATTTAGCAATTCATCATTCTCAATCAAAACCTCATTATCAAAAGCTGTAATGGTTGTTCCAGATGTTTTAAGTAATACTTGTTTTTGCATTCTACCCCTCCATAGGTAAATAGAATAAATGCTTACAATTACGATGTCAATAAAAGACACTCGGAGAGAAAGTACTAAGAATTGCAGACCTTCAAAGAGTTTTCATAACCTATCCTTCTATTCTCTCACAGAAGAAACTTAATATTGGGTGCCTGGTTATTTCCTTATCTTCCTCCTGTAGAAAATTACCAACTTTTCTCTTTATAACGTTTTATCAAGTTGACTTACATCCCACTTGCAGGAATGTAT
>SABI01000736.1 GCA_009929055.1 Spirochaetia bacterium
AAAGAAGGCTCTGCACCTACTGAATCGGTTAATGTAATATATCCTAAGATAATAGCACCTCCTCCACCTCCAGTCCCATCATTTAATGCTCCTCCTCGGCCTCCACCTCCACTTCCACAAATCCAAACATAAAGAGAACTAGGAACAACATTATTTGGAAAACTAGAAGAAGGAATTTCTTTAATAAGATTAAATCCCCCAGATAAAGAAACTGAGTTATATATCTGAAGTTTATTATTTCTTCTTTTTATAACATAATACCTTTTAGTATTGGTTCCATCTGCTTCAAATACTAATCTTTTAATGTAGGGATTTATTCTAGGTCTATATCCTTTAGTAGCTAAAGGGACACTAACAGAGGTTATATAGTTAGATAAATCTAATCTAGCTTCATCCTCTGAAAGTACTGCTTCAAAAAAATCAGTCAGTGGAGTCAAAGAAGGGTTACTTTGTGTTATTCCAGAATTAGCAAATGGGCTTGGTCTGGTAGGTGTTACGTCTACCACACCTCCTGAATAATCAGGATTATCCCTAGTTTTTTCCAACAACTCTTCTATGTCTGTTCCATTGATTTGGATTCCAGTAGCCATTATTTTACTCCTACAATCTCAGAAAGTTCCTGTACAGCCTTGAAGAGAATACCTATAGAATCAGAAAGAGAAACTGCATTGTGCTCTCTGCTCAGAATCTCAGCAGGAGAATCCTCTGCAATAACACCAATGTGATTCTGAAGGAATTCATCCTCCTTATATTTGTAATTCACAATCTTCAACTTGTTTATGATATCCAATCCTCTTCCAGAGTAATCATAAATATCCCTCTTCTTTGTTCTTGAAGAAGTGATATTCAATACCTCTGTATTCACTGTTCCAGAGAACCAACCATTTCTGTATTTGAATGTTTCCTCACCAATATCTCTAGTGTTGTTTGCATCTGGTCTCAAAGCATAGGTATACAGAGTACCAGTTATCTGTTGACCACTCCCAGCACTTCTGGTCAACTTGGTATCTGCATAAGCCTTTACTGCTTTCTCTGTAGCTACCTTTGCATCACTGTCACTTGCCAAATTCCCATCTGTGGACAAGTGTGCCCC
>SABI01000737.1 GCA_009929055.1 Spirochaetia bacterium
CAATATATCCAGTCTTATCTTTAAAGGTATAAATCTTTTGCCCCATAGTGCCACGTCGATGTGTTCTAAATTCATCAAAATGAATCTGCTTCCCTTGACCTTTCTCTGTCAGCATCAGAATTCTTCTATCCGCTGCTACAGTTAGAAGTCCAGCAACTTCATCATCTCCAATGAGCTTAATTCCACGTACTCCTCGAGAAGCTCTTCCCATAGCTCTAACGTCACTATCAGCGAACCGCAAGCCTTTTCCTTTTCTCGTAATTATCATGCATTCGTCACCTTCGGTCACTAACTCACTATTAACCAATACATCATCTTCATCTAAGATGATTGCAGTAATACCTCGTGTTTTAGCATTTCTAAATAGTGGTAAATTCACCTTCTTAGCAACACCATTTCTAGTTACCATAAGCAAATAGAGCTCTTCATCGAAATCTTTAAAATTGATGATTGAAGTAATTTCCTCGTTTTCAACAAACGGAAGGTTCTTCTTAATACTCTCACCCTTGGAAGTTTTGGACCCCATAGGTAATTCATGCACCTTCATCCAATAGGCTTTACCTAAATTGGTTACCAGCATGACATGTTCATGAGTTGACGCGACAAAGAGATGTTCAACAAAGTCTTCATCCCTTAGGGTTGCTCCGCGTACGCCACGGCCACCTCTTCCCTGACTTCTATACTCATCAACGGGAACTCTCTTTACAAACCCTCGATTGGAAATAACTACAACGACGTCCTCTTCCTTGATAAAATCTTCAATGTTCATCCCACCAAGTTCTTCAAGGGTAATTTCCGTCTTTCGTTTATCGCCATATTTATTTGATAGATCTAAAATTTCTGTTTTGACTACTTGTCTAATCTTACCTTGGTCAGATAGTAAATCTTTATAATACATAATTTTAGTATTCAAGTCAGCTAATTCATCTAAAATCTTCTCTGTTTCAAGATGACTGAGTCTTCCAAGCTTCATATCGATAATAGCTTGTGCCTGAACTTCTGATAGACCAAACCGGGACATAAGATTTGCTGCTGCAACGGTATTATCTTGAGCTTCCTTTATGACTTTAATTACTTCATCAATATTATCGA
>SABI01000738.1 GCA_009929055.1 Spirochaetia bacterium
GCAATATAGTTTGAAAGCAGTTGTGCCGCAGAACCGTCTCCTCCTCCGTTGCACCTGAGGTCAAGTATGAGCTCTCTTACATTCGCAGCTTTGAACGCAGTCATTGCAGTCTCTATATCAGAGAGCATTCCGGCCTTAAAGGCGTAATAGTTGAAATAAGCAACGGGGTATGGCAATCCGGGAAAATCGACAGATGTTATGACCATACTCTTCAGTACAGATCTGGTACTTACCTCTCTGGCGCTTGTTGTGAAAGTAAATGAAGTCCCGTCATATTTTTTGAAAGTGAAGGAATTTGAGTTATTATTAATCTGCGCATTGAAAGTCCCATTGCGTATCAGGTCAGCTACAGGTGTCCCGTTCAGATGTGTCAATTCATAGCCTCTTTTTACCCCCTTTTCTGACATGGGAGAATTCTCGAATACATATCTTACCCTCACACTATAGTCATTGTAGTGATCGATAGGCTGGGCATAACTAGCACCATAGGTAAGATATACTCCAGTCTCTGAATCGGTGTACTCCTCACCGGACATCATCCATGACCACCTGTCTTTGGCAACTAAAAGAGTGTCGAAATATTCATACAGTGAAGATATGGGGGCAGGATCTATATTGGTAGGAATTTCCTTATACCAGTAATAGACATCATTCATAAGAGAGTGCAGATAGCTTTTTTCAGCACTAAGTTCATCGGGATTATCCTTTTCACAAGATGTGAATACGAGTGGAAAAGCGATGAGCATTGCCAAAAAAAACAGAATTTTCTTAAATGAAGTTGCCATTATTGATAAGATTTAGGTAATAAAGGTAAACAATTTAAATATATTGGTGTTTTATAGAAAAAACAAATACAAAAATAAATATTATGAAAGAACTGGAATCAATAGAGACAAAAAATATATTTACATCTAAAGGGACACCCCTTACACTACTTGGGAAACAGATAGAGGTTGGAGAAGATGCTCCTGAAATCATTGCAACAGATATTTCAATGAAGGAGGTCAAACTCTCTGATTACAAAGGAAAAGTTGTTGTAATAAGTGTATTTCCTTCAATAGACACAGGAGTGTGTGCAACTCACACCAGAAC
>SABI01000739.1 GCA_009929055.1 Spirochaetia bacterium
GTATACATTAGTAGAAAATCTGATGTCCTTCCCAGTTAAATTTAAGAAAGTAGCTGCAGGTGTTGACTTAGCTATTTCAGGAAATGTTGGGGCTGACTATATGGTTATCATTGTAGTAGGGTTAGATGAGTTGAATAGAATTTGGTTACTTCATATGACTAGACTCCATGGGGCTGGTTATAATGAACAGATAGCTACTCTTCAAAGAATTAATCATAACTTTAACCCTTCAGTTATCTTAATGGAGACAAATGGTTTCCAAAAGATAATGAGTCAATTAAGTAGAGATAATGGAATAAATAATATTGTAGAATTTACAACTACAGGCAATAATAAGAAAGATGCCTATGAAGGTCTTCCTAGTCTAGCTGTATTATTTGAAAGAGGGGAGTTTAAGTTTCCAAGAGGAGATGAGAAGTCCAGAGAATTGACAAACTTAGTTGCAGGAGAACTTAATTCAGTAGCTTTTGATGATGATAGAGGGAAGCTTGAGAGTGTAGGTGAACATGATGATACAGCAATGGCTTTGTTTTTTGCAACTAAAGCATTGAAATATATAAGTAATGATATCTTTTTATCAATGATCTAATAAAAATCGGTTATGTCTTCAAATTATGAAAAGTTTAGTTCACACTTCTTAGATGAACTTTTTAAGCTAGCTCTTCTTAAGAAAGATGTATGTTCAATTATTGCAGAACATCTAGAGTACAGTCTTATCCCTGCTGAACTAAAGGGATATAAGAAGATTCTTAAGTCGATCACGACTTCATTTAAAGCTACAGGAAAGTTACCCACAGTAGGGACTTTGACCCAGAATAATCAAGATCAAGAAGTTTATGAAATAGTAGACAGAATTCTTAGTCTTGGTGTTCCTGACAAAGAAGTTGTACTTAGTACTCTTGAAGATTATATCAAGAGAGTTCGATTTCAAAAACTCTATACAGAAGTTGCTGAACTATATAATAATGTTAGTCCTCAAGAAGCTATAGACTTTTTAGCTCCCAAATCTGCAGAGATTGTAAACTTCTCTATTAAAGAAAAGTCAAGTTACTTTAGAGATGTATTTGAAGAGTTTGGAGAAAGAGACACTTC
>SABI01000164.1 GCA_009929055.1 Spirochaetia bacterium
TTCATGATAAACGAACATACCAAGAGAGCTATTAACTTTATGTTACCATATACTCATTATGACTATGTATATTTTTTAGTGCTGTTTTTTTGATATTCTCTCCTCTTTTGTCAGTTGTGACGCGCCATAAGTAGCCGTAACATTATTACGTATTAAAAAAGAACATGAAATATTCATGTTTCAAAAAATTCAAAGGAGAGAATATGAAAAAAGCAAAATTCAGTGCCATGATGATCGTTATCATGATGATTGCTTCCCTTTCAGTCTTTGCTAGTGGAGCAAAAGAGGGAACTGGTCAAGTTGATAATAAAAAAGGGGCAGACGAAGTAATGACATTACAGATGTTCTACCCAGTACAAGTAGGTGGGCCACTTACTACTCTTGTTGAAAAGATTGCAGATGATTTTCACAAAGCAAATCCTAACATCATTGTAAAACCAATTTATACGGGTAACTATGACGACACTGTTGTTAAGATTCAAACTGCAATTCAGGGAAAAACTCCACCTGATTTTTTCTTAAGCCTTGCAACCCAACGGTTCAGTTTGGCTTCTTCAGATTCAGTAATCCCCCTCGATGATCTAATTGCTAAAGATGGTGGTGATGAATACATCAATGATTTCCTTCCTGGGTTCATGGAAGACTCTTTTGTTGATGGAAAGATCTGGAGTATCCCCTTCCAAAGAAGTACTCAAATTATTTATTACAATAAAGATGCATTCAAGGAAGTTGGATTAGACCCAGCATCACCTCCCAAAACTTGGGCAGAATTACTCGATTTTTCTAAAAAACTCACTAAAAAAGATGCCAATGGAAACGTAGTGAGATGGGGTGTAGGTATTGCTCAACAATCAGGCTCCGCTCAATGGCAATTCACTGGGTTCTGTTTGGAAAACAGTGTAAATGGGGAAAACCTCATGAGTGATGATGGAAAGCAAGTATTCTTCAACACACCTGAAAACATTGAAGCACTCCAATTCCAAATAGATTTACAACAAAAATATGAAGTAATGCCCAAAGGCGTTGTTCAATGGACAGAACTTCCTGGAGCTTTCTTAGAAGGGAAATATGGTATCATCTACCATACGACTGGAAACCTCACAAATATCTCTAAAAATGCTTCATTTGAATTTGGTACAGGATTCATGCCTGGTAACAAACGTTACGGGGCTCCTACTGGCGGTGGCAACTTCTACATCACTAGCGGAATTTCTCCTGAAAGGCAAGAAGCCGCATGGAAATTCATCCGCTTTGCAACAACTCCAGAAAGATTGGCCCAATGGAATGTTGATACAGGATATGTTGCTCCAAGAGCAAGTAGCTTTGAGACAGCAATTATGAAGAACTACTATGAGAATCTTCCTCAGGCTCAAGTTGCTAAAGATCAGCTGAAATATGCAAAACCAGAATTAACTACATATGACTCTGCTCGGATCTGGAGAATATTCAATGATAACTATCAAGCAGCAATCATAGGTGATTTGACTCCAAAAGCAGCTTTGGACAAAGCTCAAAATGAAGCAACTAAAGTATTAGAAAGATTCCAATAATAACAATCCGTTCAATACAACCACTCAGTTTTGAGTGGTTGTATTATCTCGAAAAGGAAATATGAAGTGAATTTACTACACTCACAGCAATATCAAAAAAAACTAAAAAGGAAAAGATTAGCAAATGATGGCAAAGCTTTATTGCTTCTCCTTCCTTCCCTAATCTTTCTTACCACCTTTACATTGGTTCCCATACTGAAGAGTTTCTATATTAGTTTGATGGATCTACAACTTGGAATGAAAAAACCCATTTTTATTGGATTTGGGAATTATGTTGAACTATTTACCAGTTCTCTCTTTTGGAAAGTAATGGGGAATACTCTTTTGTTTGCAATTATGACAGTAATTCCAAGTATGGTGCTAGGCCTTGGATTAGCCCTAATGCTGAATATGAAGCATAAGCTCACAGGCTTGTTTAGAGTCTCTTTCTTCTCTCCTGTTGTGATGCCGCTCATAGCTGTGGCAAGTATCTGGATGTTTATCTATATGCCAGATGCAGGGCTCCTTGATCAGTTACGTGCATCTTTTGGACTTCCTGGTCAAATTTATCTCCAACGATCTTCGACAGTACTACCAGCTCTTGCTGTAGTCTATAACTGGAAAGAAGCTGGTTTTCTCATGATATTCTTTTTATCAGGTCTGCAAAGTATTTCAACAGAGATGTATGAAGCCGCAAAGATTGATGGAGCTAGTAAATTCACCATTTTCAGGAAGATGACTATACCATTGTTAATGCCAACGACCTTATTTGTCTCAACAATAGCTTTAACAGATTCATTCAAATTAGTTGACCACATCGCGATGATGACTGAAGGTATGCCAAATAATTCAAGTACTACATTACTCTATTATATCTATCAAAATGGATTCAATTTCTTTAACCAAGGACTCGCCTCGGCTCTTACTGTTATCCTTCTTATCATAATGCTCATTGCATCATCACTACAATTTTTTACCGCCGACAGTAGAATCCACTACAATTAGGAGTTTTGTACTATGAATATTAAGCGCCTTCCATTTATCCTATTTTCATCTTTGTTTTCCTTTGTTTGGCTTATCCCCCTTATTTGGTTAGTGGTAACAACATTCACTGAACCAACTTATTATATGTCAATCATCCCTAAAACTCCTTTCACCCTAGATAATGTAATATACATATTATCTGCAGCTCCTTTTGGGCAGTATTATTTGAACACTATTACTATCACCCTTGGGATTTTTATCGTTCAGTTTTTTACAGTTACCCTAGCAGCTTTCGCTCTTTCTGTAATGAACTTCAGATTTGAAAAATTAGTCTTTTTCTTAATATTTGTACAAATAATTATTCCTAACGATGTTCTCATCATGCCCAACTACTCTACCATTTCAGCTCTTGGCTTTATCGACACTAAGCTAGCTATCATGCTACCGTTCTTCTGTAGTGCTTTTGGTATATTCTTACTCAGGCAAAGCTTTAAAGCAATTCCTATTGCTTTGGCAGATGCGGCAAAAATTGATGGGTGCAATTTGATGCAAACTATCTGGAAAGTTTTTGTTCCAAATGCAAAACCTGCATATGTTTCTTTTGGTCTCGTCTCCATTAGTTATCACTGGAACAACTATCTTTGGCCAATGATTGTAACAAACTCTGTAGAAAACAGACCCCTTACTGTAGGTCTAGCTATTTTTGCAAAATCGAAAGAAGCAGTTATGCAGTGGGCTAATGTTTGCGCAGCAACATTTATTATTATTCTTCCCTTACTGTTAGCATTTCTTTTCTTCCAAAAACAGTTTATCAATAGTTTCGTGAGTTCTGGCATAAAATAGAGGTACCTATGAAATTACAATTTTTAGGGTGTGGCAGTGGCTACACTCCACTTTTGAATAATACAAATGCTTTCTTTGTAAAAGATAATACATTCTTTTTACTTGATTGTGGTTTTACTACATTTAACCAATTAGTAAAAATTGATGAATTCCTCAACGCTAAGAATTTTGTTATCCTTCTCACCCATCTTCACGCGGATCACTGTGGCTCTTTAAGTATGACTATCAGCTATTCCTATAATATCTTACACAGAATTCCAACTCTCATCTTTCCCTTACATACGGTAAATGAACTACTTACCCTCATGGGAATCCCTGAGGATCAGTATATTTTAAAGCAACAATTGGAGAACATAGAAGGCATTTCAGGATTCCCTATCGTTGTGCAACACACACCACTTATGAATTGTTTTGGATATTTCCTCAAAGATAAGGGAAAAAGCATCTTCTATAGCGGTGACTCATCCTCAATTCCAGAAGAGATTATTGCCTCCCTCCAAGCTAATAGCATTGATGAAATTTATCAGGATATCACATATGAGAAAGGAGTGCATCCTTCTCACGGGACTCTCGATTATCTAGATTCAGTAATTAGTCCTGAATGTAAACATAAAGTCTACTGTATGCACTTTGCTTATGACTTTAGGGAAGAAGTAATACGACGTGGCTATCAAGTTGTTTCTTGCTATACAGCAATTGCAGAAATGAGCTAATATACTAACCATGCTTAAAGTCGTAATTGCAGATGATGAATATTATATTCTCAAGGAATTGGAGAATATCATTGACTGGAACAAGATTGGCTGCGAAATAGTTGGAAAGGCTAAAAACGGGAGAGAGGCGAAAGAATTAGTACGCACGCTCCAGGCAAACATCCTTATTACTGATATAAAAATGCCATTTGTTGATGGACTCTCTTTGATCCAAGACCTTTGTGAACATGACAAAAAGATAGAATTTATTATAATTTCTGGTTATAGTGATTTTTCTTATGCTTTACAAGGAATAAAATTTGGAGTCTCTGACTATCTACTTAAACCAATCGAAAGCACAGAATTAATGAATGCTGTAAAGAAAATAGTGAATAAAAAAGAAGGATTTTCACTCCATAATGAAGAAAATCCTATTATGGAACAAGCGGCTCAGACTAATAGATATATTAAAAAAGCCCTAGAATATGTCGAAAAGAACTATGCCTCCGCTCTAAATCTACAAGAAGTAGCAGATTCTCTTTCAATCAGTAGCAGCTATCTGAGCAAGCTCTTCGTTGACAAATTAGAGATGAGATTTACTCAATTTGTAAATCTGTACAGAATTAAAATCAGTCAACATTATCTGAAGTCAACAGACAAAACCATTGAAGAGATAGCCTCCATAGTTGGATACAACGATTATAAATACTTTTCTCAAGTATTCAAAACTGTGAGTGGGATGACTCCGATGCAATATAAGAGTGAAACAAGTTATTATGTTAATTCATGATAAAAAGAGAATAAGAGGTTTTTCTCTTACCGTGAAGAACATCTATAAGAAAATTCACGCTTTTGTGTATGACAAACGATATTTTATTAAATTAAGCCTTATCTACATAGGGATATCTTTTTCTCTCATCTTTATCTTGTCTGTAATTTTTGAAAATATTTATACTTCAATTAGTCGCAATTATATTTATGGACAAGAAAAATTGAAAAGCATTCAAATCGCTAATTCGATTGATGACTTAATGCAAGAATATGTGTTGATGTCCGAAAATCTTGCATCTAATGAAGATATTCAACATTTTTTTAGATTTGAAAATAATGCTGCAAACAATATTGCTGCTCAAGATGCAATTGAAGATTTCTTTCTCTACAAGAAAGGAAAAGAAGAGATTCACCTCATTAGTACAATAGGGGAAAGAACAATCAGCACAGGATATATCCCTAATATTTACCTCTATAAGAATTGGGGTGTATTGTATGACCTGCAGCACATGAAAGATTCTACAATGTATTTCAGCTCTCTCTATAGGGGTCTTTCAGGAGATGGAATATCTCTCTCAGTAGCAACGAAAGTTAAAGATGCTACTGGCAAAGTAATCGGATATGTTCTTGTAGATATCTATCGAAACACTCTTCAAAATCTCTTCAGAAATCTTCTTACTTCTCAGTCAAGTATTAAGATAACAAATACAGATGATTATGTCAGATACAGCAATGAAGATACCTATGATGAAGGGACGCTGTATAAGCCAATTAAAGAGTCTGATTATGTATATACCTTCACAACGTCCATACTTGAAGGATCTTTTTCTCTTCACTACGAAGTGAAGAACACATTCCTCCTTCATATTAAATCAACATTCCAAACACAATTTTTCTATCTTATCGCTTTTAGTATTATCATAAGTATGATTACAGCTCTCATTGTTTCATCAGGAATCCGCAAACC
>SABI01000740.1 GCA_009929055.1 Spirochaetia bacterium
GCCTCTTTCTCTTTTCGAGAAGAAACTGCTTGGACTTTTTCTAGTGTTTGAAATTCTGTTAGCATTTACTCTCCAAGTTGAAGTAACCCTTCTTAGGGTTCGAACCAAGCTGGCCATTCTTAACCATCTGCCCAAGAAGAAGTCTTACAAGAGGCAGAGAAGCGTTAGTCAATGCTACTACGTCTCGTGCATTGAAAGATCCCTTCATGTTCAAAGCTGCACTCTCGACAAGAGAATGATCAATACGCTTCCTTGGCTGATAGATTTCCTTAAACGAAGAGGCTTCTTCGAGCTCGTCCTTAAGCAACTTAGCCTTAATGTTAAGGCGCCTAAATGCTTCAGGCTCCATCTCGAAGATCGTTTCGTCGCTTTGACCATCAGCCCTAAAGGATTCAACTACAGAGCGCGCACACTTAGATCGCTTAATCTTTTCATAATTGTCGCGATCTGCAACGCTGACTTGAATCCAGAGCTTCGATCCGACTAGCCACATAGTGGGTGTGCGAAATTCCTTCATGGAATTCCTCTAAAAGTCTAAGTTATTATACAATTAAATTTAAGAAACTTAAACAATTAAATTAAGGAGTTGGATTGTATAACTCCCAATAAACATCTATCATATTATGAAGTGCAACTTTAAATTCAACCCATTCTTTTCTCGTCAACATTTTAGTTTCGATTCTAAGTTTAGAAGTAGTTTTTTCATACACTACGTTAAATTTAGATGAGTTATTGAAAATAGAATTTAGATCTAATATTAGGCTTATACGTTGAAGCCTGAGATCTTCGAGATCTTTTAGAAAAGTGCTATCTGTAATATATTTAAGTAAGTCTTCTCTTAAGGAGCTGCAACCAATCCACCAAGCGAATTGATTGGCCGATATTTTTGACGACGATAGAATCAATTTATCAAAAACTGAAAGTAGTTGCCTGAGTAATCTTTCATGTTCGTAATTTATGTCTTCTATGTCTTTATGTAGTTCTTCTTTAGTCACAAGTTTCCCAATATATTGGGGATTGAGTGAAGATGATTTAAAAAGAAACATTTTTGTTCACTCCCCAAACCTAAACTTCTGTACGTCTGTAAGA
>SABI01000741.1 GCA_009929055.1 Spirochaetia bacterium
GATTACATGGTTAAGCAATATGAGTTTTTCCATGTACCAACAGGGTGTAAAAGTTTGGTATTGTCTGATTCAGATAAAAAACTACTTCAAACAATAAGGAGAGAGAGAAATGAACAAGGTTGACCTGATGTTAGCCATTTTGGAAAAGGGTGGAGCTTTAGTTACACGCGGGAAAGATGAAAATAACCGTAGCTGGATTTGTATTCGCAGTCATGCGGGAGAAGATTATGTAAATATAGTCTTTTATGATGATGAACTTGAAAGGATAATATTACCTTGAGGATAAAAAAATGCTTAAAGTAGAGGAAATAGACAGGGGTACGATTAAGAAAGTAGTCGATGTAATCTATTGTGGCAATCCTTGGGAAGAAGGAAGTATAAATAGCTTTGAATTTCAGAAACAGGTATTGGAAACATTTCCTAATGCCATCTTTAGAGAAGAACAAACACCCTATAGAGGAACTCAGGTTTTAGTGACTTTGAATGATGTTGAAGAGCATGAATACTATGCTTGGATTATTGCTTACGGATGGTTTGAAATATCTCTTAAGTTCAGACTACTTACGATGGATAAAGCTAAAAGAGAGTTATTTGATAAGTCCTTAGCCTTAGCACAAGAAAAGTACCCGCAATTTTTTAAAGAAAAAAATAAAGGGGCAGAGTAAAGTGGATAAGTTAAGACTCTATACCGATATGGACTATAATTACAAAACCTCATCAGAAGAAGCAAATACTTGTATGCACGGATGTTATTTCCATGGAGAGGCGCAACACTTGCTTGGACATGATATAATTTGCGTAGTTGAAGATATACACCTGAAACACGGAGTGTATGACTTTGAAGTTATAGACTCTACTGACAATAAAACTATAATTACAGGTAAATTGTATTTTTGGAAATGGAAGGGATTGCCAAGAGGTTTGGCTGTTAGTGAAGAGGATTGGCTTGCAAATGAGTTTGCTAAGAAGAGGTTTATGGAGAGAGCAAGCTCTCTTTGAGGAGACTATATGGAGAAGTTAATTAAGCTATTGATACAACACTCTAAAGTTGGAAGCTTAGAGAATGAGCAGTTAGTAATGAAGGAAAT
>SABI01000742.1 GCA_009929055.1 Spirochaetia bacterium
GGTATTCCCAGAAGATGGTACCTCAGCTTCAGCGTTTGGTTGCGCTATGATAAAAGGTGCTCCAAACCCAGAAGGGGCTAAAGCAATGATTAATTACCTCATGAGCCCAGAAGGTCAATCTTACTTAGGTAATGCATTAGGAACTCTTCGCTTTACTAACTCTAAAGCAGTCTACAAAACTCCTTACCTTCCTGCTACTGAAGATGTGAAGTGGGTAACTCGTGATATCGATTGGTTAGTTGCAAACAAAAAATCAGTCTTAGAAAAGTGGAATAAGATTTTCACATCGGTTAATCGATAATCGAGCGATAACGAAATGATAAAAAGCCTCCCTTAGACTCATTTGAGGACCTTTGGGAGGTTTAATTATAGAAAGAAAATGTAATGAGGGGAGTGAATGTATGAATAATGAACATGTGTATGTTATAGGCGAACATAAGATTAAGGATGTCCCTCATATATTTCGCTCTTCTTGGAAAGAATCTGTTCCATATATTATAGCAGATGAAAACACCTCTCTTGTTGGTGGGAATTTTATCATTGAATTATTTGAAGGTGAAGCGAAATCATATATTTTCCCTTCAGGGAAACCTGTCTATGCTGATTATGAGAATGTATTAATAATTAAGAATTTATTGGCTCAAGAACCTAACGCTATTGCTATAGCGGTAGGCTCTGGAACCATTAATGATTTAGTAAAACTTGCTTCCTATGAGTTAGAGAGAGAATATATGTTATTCCCTACTGCCCCCTCTGTAGATGGATATACTGCAGTTGGTTCAGCTCTCACCTTTGATGGGTTTAAGAAAACTATCTTTTGTTCTCCTCCTGCTGTGTTAGTAGCTGATGTTGCAATCCTGAGAAAAGCTCCTTCTCTTATGATAGCAGCAGGATATGGGGACTTAGCGGCTAAAGTAGTAGCAGGGGCTGATTGGCTTCTTGCTGACTCTTTAGGAGTAGAACCTATTGATAAAGAAGTGTGGTCCATGGTGCAGTTAGATTTAAGAGAGAATATTTCACAACCAGAAGCTTTATATAAACGGAACCATATTGCTATAGAACGATTGTTTGATGGCCTTGCTCAAACA
>SABI01000743.1 GCA_009929055.1 Spirochaetia bacterium
ATGCCGTAGGCTTCGTTGACTTCCTTGAATTTATCTTCTGCTTTTTTATCTCCGGGATTTTTGTCCGGATGATATTCCATAGCTTTTTTTCTAAATGCAGATTTGATTTCTGCCTCTGAAGCACCCTTTTTCAAGCCAAGGACTTCGTAATAGTCTCGCTTCTGTTCTGCCATTTGCAACCCCCTTAAAATAAGAGCCCCTAGGGCATGCTTGCTTTAACAAGTATGCCCTAGTTGGCTGGATTTATATTGGTATTATTATTCTTTACCTTTTTCTTCTTCTTCTACAACTTCATAGTCTGCGTCAACAACATTATCGTCATTTGATGAACTACTATTATCACTTTGTTGATTCATATCAGGGCCTGAACCATCCATTCCTTGATTAGCAGCTTGAGCCTCTTGAGCCTGCTGATACATCTTTGCTGAAATAGTGTGGAACTTTTCTGTCAAGGTTTCAGTCTTGGCTTTAATGTCATCTAAACTGCCATTTTCCATAACCTGGCTGAGTTCTTCTTTGGCGCTAGTGATGTCAGCTTTTTCTTCTTCGCTGAGGCTTCCTTCTAACTCCTTTAAAGATTTTTCGGTTTCGTAGATAAGGGTTTCAGCTTGATTCCTAACTTCTACTTCTTGTTTACGTTGCTTGTCTTCTTCTGCATACTGTTCTGCTTCATTAACCTTTTGTTTTATTTCTTCATCAGAAAGTTTAGTGGAAGAAGTTATCGTGATTCTCTGCTCTTTGCCGGTTCCAAGATCTTTTGCACTTACATTAACGATACCATTAGCATCTATATCAAATGTAACTTCAATTTGTGGTACTCCTCTAGGTGCTGGGGGGATGCCAGTTAATTGGAATCTACCTAAGGTTATGTTCCCAGCAGCCATTTCTCTTTCGCCCTGCATAACATGAATATCTACAGCACTTTGATTGTCTGCGGCCGTGGAAAATATCTGACTCTTTTTAGTTGGAATAGTTGTGTTTCTTTCGATAAGCCTTGTCGCAACACTACCTAGAGTTTCTATTGAAAGTGAAAGAGGGGTGACATCTAGCAAAAGAACATCCTTTACTTCACCTGTCAATACTCCTG
>SABI01000744.1 GCA_009929055.1 Spirochaetia bacterium
ATTTTTTTTTTAATTTTTTTTTTTGATTCATAGTCATGAGTGGGATATACACCAACCCCACCTCCCCCATCACTTAGCCAGTGGGGTTCTACCCCCTATGGTTAAACAATTTATTCATTAACAATTTAACATTTTACATTATGGACAATCAATTAACATTCCACGAAACATTAACCGTTGAGCAGTTTAAAGCAGCTCAACGTGTAGACAAGATTCAAGTAAAACAGAATCCTAAGACCAACAAACTGTTCTTCACCTTCGGCTCTAAGACAGGGGCAGTTGCAGTGAAGGGTATTCCTGCACACCCAATGGTAAGTGAGGTTGAAGCACCTGATGGTAGCACATTCTGGTTGCTGCATGAAGAAGGCACAGGCAGTGCACCAGTGTTGGCAACATTCTAATGAAAGAGGGCTTTGCCCTCTTTCTGTTTTATTCTTCTGAGCATTAATAGTATCTTTTAAGCATTAATAGTATGTCTGTTAGATACAATCCACTTCTATTATCAAATACTTCTTCTGGAGTATAGATAGTAGTTGAGGAGATTTAATGCTCAGATGTAGTAAGTTGTATGCTTTAAGTAGTCTTTCTTTATGCTTTGAAGACTATAAAAGAGTGCATGAAGAATAGTATCTTAAATGCCCTTTCTATACTCTCTCTTTCTATGTTTGTTGATAGTGTGAAAGTGTGGAAGAGTGAGTGTTACTCTGTAACAAATCCTCCCATATTATGTCACATTCAAAGATATGTCAAAAACAAAAGAGGAGTAATAGAATAGCTATATTTACTGGTTACATTGTTAGACTAAACAGTGCTTTTAGTTTAATTGAACCACAAAAATACATATAATAAGCACACAATAAGTATACCAATGGGCTAATTTAGGCAATCAAGTGTGAATAATAGTAGCATTTGACAGGACACATGCCATTAAAATGTGTTAAGAAAAGACTAATAACTGTTTCATGTGTTGACCACTTAGGGGACTTAACAAAACATCCACCTGAAAGATGAAATAGTATAAGTGAAAGCAATGCTGACTAGTGAGTCCACTGAGTAAAAAAGTAATTTATTACACACTATACAAC
>SABI01000745.1 GCA_009929055.1 Spirochaetia bacterium
GAATATGTTTTTCTGGCTGCAGCAAAGGTAGGCGGCATTAAGGCTAACGATGATTATCCGGCGGGCTTTTTCTATATAAATTCTATGATTCAAAACAATGTGATTCATCAGGCATATAAACAGGGTGTCAAAAAGCTATTGTTTCTCGGAAGTTCTTGCATTTACCCTAGAAACTGTAAGCAACCCATCAAAGAAGAATACTTATTAACCGGGCCCTTAGAGAAGACCAATGAAGCTTATGCAATGGCGAAAATATCAGGGCTAAAGATGTGCCAATATTATCGGAGACAATATGGATGTAATTTCATTAGCGCTATGCCTACAAATTTGTATGGACCCAATGACAACTATGACCTAGAGACTTCTCATGTACTTCCAGCTTTTATACTAAGATTTCATGAAGCAAAGGTGAATAATGCCCCTTTTGTAGAACTGTGGGGGACAGGAACACCAAGAAGAGAATTCCTGTATGTGGATGACCTAGCTGAAGCACTACTATTCTTGATGGAGAATTACGATGGTGAAGAACACATTAACGTAGGAGTGGGTGAAGATTTAACTATTAAAGAGCTAGCATATCTGGTAGCGAAGGTTATAGGGTATGAGGGAGAGATTAGGTGGGATGCAACAAAACCAGATGGAACGTTACAGAAACTACTTGATGTTTCGAAGATAAAAAACTTAGGCTGGCGACACCAAACATCTTTCCTCAATGGTTTAAAAGAAACATATAGCCACTTTTTAAACAGTACCCCTCGACAATACCTTTAAAGGAGGAAAAGAATGAAAGAAAGGATTCTAAGTTACGCACAAGACATGGAAGACATAATTCTATGGAATGTTCTAAAGGACGTTAAGAATGGCCAGTATGTTGATGTGGGAGCAAACGATCCATGGGACATCTCAGTTACCCAACTTTTTTATGATAAGGGATGGAGGGGAATAAATATAGAACCCCTACAGGATATGCATGAAGCTCTTGAACAGGTTAGGCCAGAAGATACAAATCTGAAAATGGGGGCTGGTCAAAGATGTGAGACTATAGAACTATTACTGGCCGGAAACGGATCTACCTGTGAAC
>SABI01000746.1 GCA_009929055.1 Spirochaetia bacterium
TACAGACCTTCAAAAGATGATGATAGAAGAACAAAAAAAGGCTGTAAGAGCTGGTTATGATATGGATATTATCCCATCAGACCTTAATGTATATGGAAGTGATATAAAAAATCTTTTAACCGACCTTCAATCTAGGGATGAGAGAATGTTCTATGTAACCTTTACTATTATGAATTTAAGTAAAAGCAAGGAAAAGCTAGACAATACTATAGCTCAAATCTCTTCCGTATGTAACCGTAACAACTGTGCCTTAAGAAGATTAGACCACCAACAAGAGCAAGGCTATATGTCTGCCCTTCCCTTAGGAGTAAATGAGATTGAAATAAAAAGGCAACTAACATCTTCATCAACTGCTGTATTTATGCCTTTTACAACAGAAGAACTTTTTATGAGTTCAAATACAAGCTTATATTATGGGCTTAATTCTCTTTCACATAATCTTATAATGGCAGATAGGAAGAAACTAAAAAATCCTAATGGGCTTATTCTAGGAACACCAGGATCTGGTAAATCCTTTGCGGCTAAAAGGGAAATGGCTAATGCTATTTTGGTTACAGATGATGATGTGATTATTACAGATCCAGAGGGAGAGTATGGAAGCCTAGTAAAACAATTTAATGGTGAGGTTATTAAAATTTCAGCTAAGTCTAAAGACTATTTAAATCCTCTTGATATTAATATGAACTATGGAGATGGAGACGCACCACTTAAAGATAAGGCAAATTTTATAATGAGTATGCTTGAACTTGTAGTAGGGGGTAGTGGTCTAACTGCAGCTGAAAAATCTGTAATAGATAGGTGTCTACCTAAGATATATAAGGATTATTTTGCAGACCCTAAACCTGAAAATATGCCTATATTAAGTGACCTTTATAACCTTCTCCAAGAACAAGAAGAAAATGTAGGAAAAAAGCTGGCTACAGAAATGGAGATATATGTTACTGGTTCTTTAAATGTATTTAATAACAGAAGCAATGTAGACCTTAATAAAAAGCTTATGTGCTTTGATATAAAGGAGCTAGGAAATCAACTGAAGAAAATAGGAATGTTAGTTATACAAGATCAGGTATGGAATAAGGT
>SABI01000747.1 GCA_009929055.1 Spirochaetia bacterium
CAGACTTGTTCCGGGAAGCATTGAAGAGATGAATTTTGGTGTATTCTATAAAACCGGTAACGGACAGGGCTCTATAACAATAAATCCTGCATCTCCGGCTAGTTCTTCGTATTTTGGGGTTGAATACGACGATCTTTCAACAATTAAACCCTTTACATTCAGAATTGAAAAAACTGCAGACGAAAAAATTACAATAATTCTTGGGAAGGTGGGTGCCGGTAATACCTTAAACTCTCTTGGCCCTAAGTGGGGGCATAGCTTAAGAACATTACCAAACAGCTTTCAAATATATGCAGAGGGGGATGTTCTTGAAAGTTTTACTCAAAACAAAATTAATTTCCGAGAGGGGAGAGGATTTGTTACTGTAAGAGTTGGTGCAACACTTAGTATACCAAATAACGCCAAGGACGCAGAGTATATGTCAAACAGTCAGCACATTATACACTATTATACAAACTGGCAGTATTTACCCTAACGGGCACATTTAAATGATTGTCTTTAGGAGATTTTTCAAAAATATTCTGCTCTCAATTCTTGTTTTTACAGGAACCACTTCATTATCCTTTTCTCAGGATGAGGTGTATGACTTTGACGAACTATCTGTCTTCCTCTCCATCCCCAGAGTGGGCTCTGCCGAGGTTCCTGCGGCTATAAAAAATAGTGAGGCCTACCTCTCCGTTACGGACCTCTTCACATATCTCAAAATTAAAATTGATTACACACCGGGTTTTGATGAGGTGAAAGGATTCATTGTCTCCCCTGATGCTCAGTACATAATATCAAGGCCCCGGAACAAAATTATTTACCGGAATAAGGAGTATCAGTTAACACCTGAGGACTTTATAAGAACAGAGAGTTCTCTCTATATTAGGGCAAAGGTCTTTGGAGATGTCTTTGGACTGGGAATGTCATTTAATTTTCGCTCCCTGTCGGTTACTCTTAATACTCAGGTTGAACTACCAATTATCAGGGAGATAAGGCTGGAGGAGATGCGGAAAAACATAAGCAAGATTCAGGATGATGTCACCCCTGATACCACTTACAGGATGAAGAGGTCGCTTATTCATGCCGGCAACTT
>SABI01000748.1 GCA_009929055.1 Spirochaetia bacterium
AAATGAAGCTTACAAAAGTCGATGATTTACACAAAAAAGGGTTATTAATTCGCACTCATGGGGGGGCTATGCTCCCTGAAAATAAAGCCCTTGTTCGTGTTCTTTCTAACACTCTTAAAGAGCATGAGAAGGAAAAGTATGCTATTTGTGAAAAGGCCCTCTCGTTTATCTCTCCTGAAATGAACATTATTATTGACTCAGGGAGTACCACAGTCCACTTAGCGAAGATGGTTCACTCTATTCCACTGAGTGTGATCACCAACAGTATGTTAGTTGTGAATGAGTTATTAGATAGTGAACATGTTGAACTTTTTGTCTCTGGGGGCCTTTTGAGAAAAGCTTCCCTCTCTCTTATGGGTGATCCTTCAAGCTACTTCTTTTCTCAAATACATGCTGATATCCTCTTTTTGGGTTCTTCTGGTTTCTCGATTGAAAAAGGGGTAAGCTGCACTAATATTATTGAAGCTCAAACAAAAAAACAGATGATTAGCCATGCTTCTAAAGTAGTTCTTTTAGCAGACTCATCTAAAATTGGAAAGATGTTTATTGCCCATGTGTGTAATTGGCAAGAGATTGACTATTTTATCACCGATTTTTTAGAAGATGAACAAAGGATAAAGTTAGAAGCATTAGGGGTGCAAGTAATTATTGCAAAAGGGTGAATAGAGGTTATTGACTTGTATAGCTCTTTCTATACTCCCTTGGGGAGATACCAAGACGCTCCTTAAAGACTCTGTTAGCATGAGTTGTTGTACTAAAGCCACTAAGGTAGCTAATTGTTGCAATGGGGGTCGCTGTTGAAGTTAAAAGACGACACATCATCTCCACCCTCTTTTCACTCATATATTGGACGATAGTTCTATGGGTGAGTTGTTTAAACACATAACAAAAATAGGATGGAGAGAGGTAGGCTTGCTTTGCTATTTCTTCAATTCGTAATGGTTGAGTAAAATTATTATCTATGTAGGTAAGGGCTCTAGTGAGGCTAGAGAGGTGATAAGAGGTGAGATTATCTTCACTTTTAAAGATCACTTCTTTACTGTAAATTCTCCCTAGTTGAACAAGGAGGTAGAGGGC
>SABI01000749.1 GCA_009929055.1 Spirochaetia bacterium
TTTCTAGCAAAATAACTTTCGATATAGTATAATTACTTCATATGGACTACAAGCAGCTATTTAATGATTTATTGGAAAATTTAATTAATCAAAACGGTTCCGATTTACACATAGGAACTGGTATTAAACCATCTATTCGAATAGATGGAGAACTTATCTTTCTTGTAAATTTCAAAGAGACAACAGAAGCGGACGTTTTTGGAATACTTGAAGTACTTTTGGATCAAGAGAGGATTGCTATTTTTAGAAAAAATAAAGTTATAGATTTCTCTAGCAATTTAAATGAAGGACAAACTCAGCTAAGAGGAAATGCTTTTTACCAAAGAGGAACTCCCTCAGTGGCTCTTCGTCTAATTCCAAAGCCAAAAACTTTTGAAGAATTAAGCTTGCCCGAAATACTTAAAGATTTTTCTAGGAAGAAACAAGGATTCTTCTTGGTGGTTGGTCCGGTTGGTCAAGGTAAATCAACTACATTGTCTACAATGATAAATTTTATTAATAGTGAATCATCTAGACACATAGTAACGATTGAAGAACCTATTGAATTTATTTATAAACCAGATAAATCAATAATTAGTCAAAGAGAAGTAGGAACAGATACTGAAACTTTCTTGAGTGCTCTTAAGTCTGCTTTTCGTGAGGATGCCAATGTTCTTTTGATAGGAGAAATGAGGGATCCAGAAACTATTGCAGCAGCTGTGACAGCAGCTGAGACAGGACACTTGGTCTTATCTACTCTTCATACTAATAATGCTTCTCAAACAATAGATCGTATTATTGACTCGTTCCCATCAGACCAACAAGATCAAATTAGATTGCAGTTAGCATCCAGCTTGCTCGGAATTTTCTCTCAGAGATTGATACCAAGAGTTTCAGGGGGAAGAGTTCCTGCCTATGAACTTTTGATAAATAACAAAGCAATCGCAAACTTAATAAGAGAAAAGAGAACACACGAAATAGACACAGTACTAGAAACGTCCTCGAGAGAGGGCATGGTCGACATGAATAGATGTTTAATAGATTTGGTCCAAAGAAGAGAAATTAGTCTTGAAAGTGCGTATGATCATTCTATTAATC
>SABI01000750.1 GCA_009929055.1 Spirochaetia bacterium
AGACAGTGTGCAATCTGCTTGTATTAACCTGGTATCGAGTAAATCCCAAGCCATGAATGCACATGAAAACTGTAAGTCAAAACGGTGCCGTCGTGGATTTTTTCAATGCAAAGAAAAGAATTGCAGATGTAAAACCACTTCTAGGTAAAAGAGAAACTAAAGGATCATTTAGAAAAAAACTATTAGCTTCAATTGTTGGAACCGACTTAGCAACCATCGACTCAATCTTACTTCAACTCATAGATGAATCTAGTGACGGAACTAATGATAGATATCGCTTGGTGGAGAATTGTAATCTCACACGATACCTTTGGGAGCAAGTGAGAGATACCTATGGCTATGAATCTAATAATCCAAGTATCATAGATTTCATTCATGAACTCTTTAAAGAATGCTTTAATCTAGAAATAGGGCAGAAATCATCTCTTAGAGGGGACGCTAAAGTATTTTTCAGAGGATGGAAAAACTCATCACACTATACTACAAGTTTTCGCCATTATTCTGAAGTGTGTGAGAAAGATCTTGACATCCCAGGAACTATTATATCAATCGATTTTAGAACACTCATTGGAATCGATTATTTTGCATGCATAGATAGATTCATTATTAATAACTTAATTAATGAAATACAGGAAAGAACTATCTCCTTTGACACAATCAGTGAGTACATGAGAAAGCAACGTACTGGATTTTGGTATAATCAATACATTCACACCTATAAAGCTCTCTATTACGCCTCTTGGTTCTTAAAAATAATAGATGAAGTAAATCTCAATATAGACACCTTAAGTGATGGGATTAGTCAGTATACTTCTTCTTATTTTCGTGTAGACCGCTTATATAGAAAGTATCTATTTCATGTCAGGGAGTCAGGACAACTTGGGCAGATGGAGAAAATCAGTACTGAAATAGAAAACCGTTATTCAAATAAATACCTATTAAAACTAAACGACAGATGGCAAAACCTTGTAGATGCCTCTCAAGACTGGAAGATTGCTGGATATACCACACAGAAGAACTTCTATACACATTATATACTTCCCATTGTTCAAAAAGAGAGAAAAGTGTGTGTTATTA
>SABI01000751.1 GCA_009929055.1 Spirochaetia bacterium
GCTCATATCTTTGCTAATACTGAAAAGAAAAGATCAATGCTAATAGATAGAATAGCAGTAACAACTCTTCTTGATGTCTCTTCTTGTGCTGGAAAGATAGTTGAATTAGAAACTGACTACGAACAGGAAAATATGTCTTCCTCTTATTCTGGAAAGTATTTAATAGAGTCTTCTACTCATATTTGGGATTCTAAGACTGTGAAAGGATATACACAAATGATTCTTTCTAGACAGAGAACAGAATTTCCTATTGGAAGTAAAATTACAGGAGAATTAATAAGATGAAACGATTAGCTCTTGTAATAGATACTAATGATTCTGATAAACAAGGAAAGATAAAGCTAAGAATTCTTCCTGAAATGAATATGATGAGTGAAAACCATCTTCCTTGGGCAAGACCTCAGATTCATAACTCTTATGGACTTTCAAAAGAAGAAGGATCATATTCTCATAAAATTCCTGAATTAGACACCTTAGTGTATTGTGAAGTTTCTGATGATTGGACTTCTTTTTATTATTTAGATGAAATTCCTTTTTATGGACCTGGATATTCTTATGAAGATACTCTTTCTTTTATTCAAGAGTCTATAGAAGAGTTAGAAGAACAAACTTATCCACAGCCATCTTATACAAAAACAAAAGATGGTACAGTAGAGTTCCATAATACTGAAACTGGAGAATCAGGAATTATCTATCCTTCAGGAACTTATTTTCATGTAAGATCTGATGGAACTTTAAAGGTTCAAAGTGGAGAAACTTCAGTAGAAATTTTAGAAAATGGGTCTATACAGCTAACAGGATCAAATGTTTCTTTTCTTTTTGACAATGAGAATAAAAAATTGATTCTTACTGATGTAGAAAATTTAGAGATTGCAGGAATCGTTATGGGTATTGGTGAGAAAATGACGATTCTAACTGATTCTAATGATACTGTTTGGAGAATACATGGGTTTGAAGAAAATCTTACTAAATTAAAAGGTAATACATCTGGCAATGTAAATAATGCACCTAGTTTAGTCGGATTAGTTGTCAATATGCCTACATCAATTAAAACTAATTCCACTTTACACATATCC
>SABI01000752.1 GCA_009929055.1 Spirochaetia bacterium
ATGTAAAGGAGGTACCAAGGAACATGACAGAGGTACAAAAGAATAATCTAGAGAAAGCAATCGAGTTTCTAAAGTTGGTGGGCATTGAAGAAAACTTCACAGATGAGGATTCAGCAGAAATCATTAAGATGAAAGCAAGAGGATTGCACCCTGTAGCAGTGATTAGAACGTGCAGCCCTACAGGCGAATTAATCTTCACAGACTATCCGTACTTAAGTGAAAGGGATGACTTAACCGTAACAGGATACAAGAACTTCTTGAAAGACCTACAACAAGGCTACATCTACTCTAATTGCATTAGCCCTTATAACTTCGGAATGGGCGAGTTGGGAATGATTAAGATTCAAGTCAAAGGAGGCAGAGTTTATCGAGTAGGATAGGGCGAAAGCCCTATATATTAAGTCCCCCAGCCGTGAAATATTTTTCTAATAGCGGGAAATATTTTTATAACATACCCATACATATACGAGGATCAGAGAAATATTTTGCTAATCGAATATTAGAGAAATATTTTACTAATGGAGGGGGATTTTCTGAAACAATGTTTCATAAATTATTTTCATAAAGTTTTCATAAAAACCTCTTGACTTTCATTTGTTTCAGTGGTATACTAAAGGTGTAAAACAAAGGAGGGTCATACAATGAACCCAATTAAGAATATGATTTCATCACTAGAGGAACAAAAACCTTTAGTAGCATTGAGTGTGTGGTTACACTCAGACGAGGCACGGAGCCTCTCTAAAAGCGACCTACATCGCTTAGCAATCGAATTGCTATACACACTTCGCAATGCTAGTCCCGATAGCGAGGTTGTGGAGGGATTCAAGGAAGACCTCACAGACCACTTCGATTGGGCATTGGAGGATGAATAATCCTCTTTTTTTTGACCATATCATGAGACAAATATTTTACTAATGTAAGACCTTTCATATTAGAAAAGTATTTCACGAATGGTATCATTTTTTCTGAAACAATTTTCATAAAACTTTTCATAAACTTTCATAGAAAAACGCTTGACTTTCGTAAAGTTATCTGCTATAATGTATACATAAGGAGGAAGTACTCAATGAGAAAC
>SABI01000165.1 GCA_009929055.1 Spirochaetia bacterium
GTAATGGATGGTGCTGAATTCATAAAAGACCCATCTTGGGAAAATGCTGGTTGGTTCTTAGGGGGGTTAGCATCTGATGTATTTACAGGAGGAGCTGGCAGAGCAGCTCTTAAAGGAGTTAAATTAGCAAGAAGAACAGCTAAAGCCGCCGAAGCTTTAAAGGCTAAGAGATTAAATGCTGCATTGAAAAGGGGGAACCAGAGCTACTCCACCAGTATGAAGTCTTACAGGAAAGCTAAGGCTTTAGAGAGCAAAGCTAATCAAGATATACTTAATGGAGTAGGTAAGATTGCAGGTATTCAAGGAGCTGACATCTTACTGAATTCTACTCAACAAAATACTAAAGCTTTTGGGGGATGGTTGAATACACGAGGTGGAGACTTTACTAATGGAGTTACATTTATTGATGAAGGAGGTTCTCATGAAGAAAATCCTTATCAAGGAATCCAAATAGGAGTTGACCCAAAAGGTGCTCCTAACTTAGTTGAGGAAGGTGAAGTAGTTTATGATGATTATGTATTCTCTGATAGAATGGACATACCTGATGATATAAGAAAGGAATACAAGTTAAGAGGTAAAACCTTCGCTAAGGCTGCTAAATCTGCACAAAGAGAAAGTGAAGAAAGACCTAATGACCCTATAAGTACTAAAGGATTACAAGCTGCTATGGAAAGAATAGCTACTGCACAAGAGGAAGCAAGGCAAAGAAAGGGAGTCCATAGGAAAGGAAATGAATACCCAAGTATGTTTGCTTATGGAGGTGATAAAAACTCCTATGGTTTAGCTTTAGAAGACCCAATGACTGTTGAAGAACTTGAAGCTCTTATGGCTCAATCAGAAGAAACTGGTAAAATAGCTCCAGAAGGTAATAATAATAAGAGGCAGACATTGACAAGGTATGCACCAATTATGGGTTCTGGTTTAGCAAGTCTAACAGATTTATTCAGTAAACCAGATTATGGTAGTGCTGATATAGTAGGTGGAGTAGATTTAGGTGCTGAAGCAGCAGGATATGCTCCTATTGGAAACTATCTATCTTATAGACCTTTAGATAGAGACTTCTATATCAATAAAATGAATCAACAGGCTGCTGCCACAAGAAGAGGTTTAATGAATACCTCAGGTGGTAATAGGCTTAATGCTCAGGCTGGAATACTTGCTGCTGATTATAACTATGGTCAAAACATGGGTAATTTAGCAAGACAAGCAGAGGAATATAACCAACAGTTGAGAGAAAGAGTTGAGGCATTCAATAGAGGTACTAACATGTTTAATACTGAGACTGGGCTTAAGACTTCAATGTTTAATGCAGAATCAAGAAATGCAGCTAAGAGAGCAAGATTAGGGCAGGCTACAACTGCTGCTCAATTAAGGCAGGGTATTAAAGACCAAGATGCTGCAAGAAGAAGTGCTAATATAACTAATTTCTTACAAGGATTAGGTGATATGGGATGGGAAAATGAACAAGCTAACTGGCTTGATACATTAGCTAAATCAGGTGTTCTTAAGGTGAATACCAAAGGAGAATACACTGGAGGAACTAAGAAAGCTGAAGGTGGTAAAGTAAAAACTAAAAAGAAGAAAGGATTGACTTATGGCTAATTTCAGTTTTGTAAGTGGTGCTAAGTTTAGACCATTCTCTTATCAGGAAATGCTTCAACCACTTCAAGCATACACTCAAGAATATAACACTATTCAAGAGGGTATGGGTGAATTAGGAACTAAAGCAGATGTCTTTGAGAGAATGGCTAATGAACAGACAGACCCACAGGCTTATGCAATGTACAAACAATATTCTAATGACTTAGCTGCACAAGCTGAGTCATTAGCTAAACAAGGACTTACTCCTGCAAGTAGGCAAGGATTAATTGATATGAAAAGGAGATACTCTTCTGAGGTTGTTCCTATAGAACAGGCTTATAAAAGAAGACAAGAGTTAGTAGATGAACAAAGGAAATTACAGGCTCAGGATAGTACACTACTATTTGATAGACCTGCTTCTACACTTTCCTTAGATGAACTAATATCTAACCCAGCTCTATCACCACAATCCTATTCTGGAGCACTATTATCCAAACAAGTGGGTACTGCTTCACAGAATTTAGCTAAGGAAGTAAAAGAAAACCCAAGAAAGTGGAGAACAATCTTAGGTAATCAATATTATGAAACCATCATGCAGAAGGGATTCAGACCTGAGGAAATTATGCAGGCTGTACAGAATAATCCTGAGGCTTCTCCTATACTTCAAGGTATTGTGGAAGATGCAGTAGGAAGTTCTGGTATTAAGAATTGGAATGATGAGAATACCCTTAATAGAGCCTATGATTATGCAAGACAAGGTTTGTGGAATGCAGTAGGTGAAACTCAATATCAAACTACTTCTAATAAGGCTTATGATTATGCAATGCAGGAAGGGTTAATTGCTGCTAAGAAAGCTAATACAGGAGGAACCCCCTCTGCTGTATTTAGGTCAGTACCTAAGACTAAAGTAAATGGAGACAAGAAGACTACTGAACTTAATAATGAACTACAGTTCATAAAGCAGTTAAGAGCTAATCCTGAATTAATCAATAAAGAAGAGGAAAGATATACTCAAGGTTATGCAACTCAGTATGGTAGTGTAGTTGGAGGTGGAGCTTCTTACAAGGTTAAACCTAATGCAGAAAGACTTCAACAGATAATCAAAAAGTATAATATGAAGAGTGGTAATATAGACCAACTTGAACAGAAGTTACAAGCTGATATTAGAAGCAGTGCTGTAAGAGACTTTATATATAAACCTAATATAACTCAAAGTGACTTAATCACTCAAGTTATAAAGGAGAATGCAAGAACCTTAGGAGCAGCTACAGAATCAACTGGTCTTTATGAACTTGACGATAATAGAAAGGGAGACCCTATTGAGTTAGAGACTATCTCAGATTACCTCACTGATGACAGTGATATAAGTTATGACCCAGAGGTTGGACTTATAATCAATGCCACTAAGGATGGTAAAACCAAATCAGCAGTTATTGACCCTGAGCTAATAGATGATGCAGATAGAAATGTGGCAGGGTATATGAATAATATTAATGTACTTCTTGAGAATGGCTATGATGTAGAAGCTCAGAAACACATTAACGCAATGATGAATTATATCTATGGTAAGTTCAATACACTTGCCAAGAGGCAAAGTAATACAGATTCTAAATTAGAGTAGAAGAATATGGCAAATAATCAACAAATCCAAGACCCATCTACACAAGGAGTAGGTGGGTTAAAGGGACTTAAAAGTATAGATGCACTAAAGCAAGAAGGACTTCTTAGAGATGTTCCTCATATTGATAATATAGAGGATTATAAGCAAGTCTCTAACAGTGCCTTACAAAGAGCTGTGCCCCAAGAGGTAGGCTTTGCTGGAGTGGGTGATAGTATGTATGATGAAGGTATCACATCTATGACTCAATTGGACAACTTGGCTAATACAAGAGGTGAGTTGCAACCTTGGTATGCTCAAATAGGAGCTGGCTTGGCTAAGGGAGCTGTTCTTGCAGGTACTACCTTTGCTGATGGTGTTATTGGTACTATAGTAGGTTTAGGTAATGCAGCAGCTACAGGGACATTCTCAGGCTTCTGGGATAATCCTTTCTCAAATACAATGCAGCAAGTAAATGAATGGTCAGAGTCAGTTCTGCCTAATTACTATACTGATGCAGAGAAGAATGACCCTTGGTATGAGAATATATTCTCAGCTAACTTTATTGGGGACAAGTTCCTTAAGAACTTAGGTTTTGCTGTTGGTGCTGCCTACTCTGGTAAAATTAGTGCTGGTGCAACCTCAAAGTTACTTGGTCTTAATAAAGCAAGACAAGCATTCAAAGGTGCAGTTACAGCCTCAGGTGAAGCTCTTAATCCTAATGCAGCTTTACAGGCTTACAGAGAAGGAGATTTATTCCTTGATGGTGTAAGACTTACTGAGGAATTAGCAAGGGATGCTAAGAAACTTAAGATGGCTGAGCCTACTCTTAAAATTACTGGTGCTTTCACAGGTGCATTAGGTGAAGGAAGAATTGAAGCTATTCAGAATAGTAAAGACTGGTTTGAGCTTCATAAGCAACAACTTGATGATACACAAGCTAAAATAGCAGCACAGGAGCAAGAAGCTATGCTTAGAGAGTTTCCTCAATTTGCACAGTATCAGATTTCTCCTGATGGAAAGTCTTTTGAGCAAGTTCTCACTCCAGAAGGACAAGCTATGTTACAAGCAAGAGTAGATGCTAAGTTTGACTACAATGGTGGGCTACAGAAACTATCAGAAGATAGGGCGAAGATGGGTAATATAGACTTTGCTCTGAATATTCCACTACTTACTGTATCAGATGCTTGGCAGTTTGGTAAGTTCTATGCAGGCGGGTATAATACAGCTAAGAAAGGTAGTCAGATACTAAGGACAGTTGCAGAGGATGGTACTATAAGTTACAGTGCAGCTAAACCTTCTGTACTTAGAAATGCTTTAAAGATTGCAAGTAAGGGTATTGCAGAAGGTCCTTATGAAGAAATGGGGCAAGCTGTTGCAGGTAAAGTTGCAGGATATAAATATGCTTCTGAACTTAATGACTTCTATGGAGCCAAGATAGACCCAGATGCAGAAAGTGAAACTATTGACTGGTTACAAGCTACTGCAAAAGCTATGCAACAAACCTATGGTACTGCTGAAGGATGGGAAGAAGGCTTCATTGGTGGTTTAACTGGTTTAGTAGGTATTCCGGGCTTTAGAAGTACAAGAAATAGTGAGGGTGGTTTCCAATCACCAGTATATCTACAAGGGGGTGTTAAGGAGGATATTAAAGAGATAAGAGAAAGAAGTGAAAAGGATGATGCCATTGTAGCCCAACTTAATAATAGAGTACAGTCACCTGAGTTCCTTAACTACTATCAATCAGCTATCAGACATAATGCTTACCAAAAACAAATGGATGAAGCTGCTGATAACAATGATAACTTTGAGTTTAAGAATGCTGAACATAACCAGCTTATTAGTGATGTTGTCATGTTTGATAGATTAGCCAAATCTTCACGAGATAATTTAAGTAATAGTGTTTTAAGGCCAACGGACTCGAAAGCAATCATCGCTTTTTTATCAGCCCCGCTACCTTCTACTCCGGTCACATTGCCATAACCGAATTTAGCATGATAAATTCTTAAAGAGGGAAAGATATCTTCTATCATGGCATCTTTTCCAAATGAGCTCGGAGCCTCCACAATCTTACTTTTTATTACCCGATTTGAATCCGTCAACTTATTGATTGGAGTAAGGTTGTTTCTGTGGGAATTAAAATCCGAAGTTTGTCTTTCAAAGAATTCTTTTCCTGAAGAAGCTTTGTGAGTTTGATTAATAAATTGAACCGGAATTTCATCAATAAAGCGACTGTGTTCACAAAACTGAGGAGATCCATACTTATAGCGCATTTTGGAATGAGTAAGAGTTAATTGCTTCTTTGCACGGGTAATGGCAACATAAAAAAGACGACGTTCTTCTTCCAGTTCAGAGCGAGTTCCTAAAGAAAGGGATGAGGGAAAGAGATTTTCCTCCATTCCGGTAACAAAAACATAGTCAAATTCCAATCCTTTGGCAGAGTGAATTGTCATTAATTTCACTTTATCCTGATTTATATCCCCACTGTTATCAACATCAGTCAATAAAGCAATACTATCAAT
>SABI01000753.1 GCA_009929055.1 Spirochaetia bacterium
CCTGCAACAAGAGGAACTTCCACTCCATACTCCTGAGCTGCTTTTTGCAATTGCTCTTTAAGCTTAGCGGCTACATCACCAGTCTCGAGGCCAGTAATCTGTAGGACAATCTTCTTAGACAAGTCCGCATCACCGGTAATATTCAGCATCTCATCATAGAAGTTGTTAGCCTTCTGTATCTTACTAATGTCTGCGCCTAGCTTAGATAACTCGTTCTTAGTCGTCTCGCTCATATCCTTGAACGCAGCATCAGCCTGGTCGTTCCATGTTTTAAAATAAGCCTCGGCAGCCCCTTCTCCATATGTCTTATAGAGAGACAGGGCTTTATTGAACATGGTATTCAATGAATCCTGGTCAAACGCAAGACCAATACCGGGGATATTAAACTTATCCTTATACATCTCTCTTACTTTCGACTGAGCAGCAATAGTTCCTCTTAACTTAGAGTATTCCTGAAACTTAGCATAAGCCTCCTTAACCAAAGAGACCTCTTTCTCCAAAGACTCGACGCGAGGATCCTTTCCCTTTTGTCCTTTCTTTAATTTATCTGCGTCGCCAAGAATAGTAAGAAGTTCTGACCAGTCGTTAATCTCCTGCTGTGTGTTATCCATATCTTCCTTAGATACCTCTTGCCCTAGTTTCTTTAATCGATTCAAATCCTCCAGAGCCTTGACCGACTTCTCATATTCAGCATTCACTTCCGCTACAACATCTCGCTCCTCCATTGGAATAGTGTAAGTACCTACTTTTAATAACTTACCCTGTTTTTGCCGATTAAGAACATAGGTATTGAATGCCTCCTCCATCTTGGATAATTGCTTTGGGTCAGGCTTATCAGGCTTAAATGGGATCTGAAAAGCTCGCCCATATAACCCCTTAAACGTAGCCCTATCTATATCATCCATAGCCTGCATGAAGATTTCTCCCATACCGGCTAATCTAGTTCTGAGAGCCTCGTAATTATCGTCTGTCAGACCCCATTTATTAGGATCCGCGAAATTCACTTTTTGCTTATTAAATTCAGTGAACTGAGACTTTAAAAGCCTAATCGCCTTGTCGGCATCTTTTTGTACT
>SABI01000754.1 GCA_009929055.1 Spirochaetia bacterium
GCTGAATATGGTCTACATTTGCGTGATTATTGTGGAAATGTTTCTGGATATATTAATATGCTCCAAACAATTCATGAAGGAGACAAAGAGGAAGCAAAAGAGATGAGACAGTGGGCACGAAGTCAAGGTTGGACAGGGAGGGATGTGGGCGTTAAGCAGTTAATCTAGAAGTAAAAGTGTAGATATTTCACCAGGAATAAACCTTCTATATTGGCTTAAAGAATTTCATTTTGGTATGAATTGTATTGATGTTCATTTCATTGAGTAATTGACAGTAGTAGTAAAAAGGTGAGTGATCCTATAAAAGAGAGTTCATGTAAATTGTACTTGAACATCTGATTCGCTGCTATAAGAGAGCATGCCTGTGCTCATCGATTCCTATGACAAGGACTTCAAAGACCAGCGGGAGGAGAAGGTAATCCTGCTGCAGAGAAATCCATCATGCAACGAAACCAGAGAGAAGTATCTACTTTCCAAGCCTAGGATTTAGCCAAGGTACTTCCTCGTAATCGTAGATTTCTGACATTCTCTATTTGGGACATTTGTAGCATTCTCCGTTTAATCTCCTTGTAGTTGTAGATACCGCTATTTCACTTTCTAATATTCGTAAGCGTCCAACAAGTTGTTATTTGGGGGAACTTATGGGGATTCTACTGGTATGATTTGATCTTTTCCAAGGTCTTTTGCTAATAAAAGATTTTTATCTGCATGGTCAATTAGATGTTCAACAGTATCCCCATTTAGTGGGTACATAGCAAAGCCCATCGAAAGGGAGAGCTGTCCCCCTTGTTTGCATACATCTGTGATATTCAAAGATTTTACACCAATTCTAATTTCTTGTCCCATTTCTATTAACTGTTTGTAGGTAGTGTTAGGTAATATAATGGCAAACTCATCACCTCCATAGCGACAGACAACACTTTGTAATTCCACACTCTCTTGGAGAAATGTTCCGACTCTTTGAAGGATGATATCGCCGACAGAATGTCCATAGATGTCATTATATTTTTTGAAGTTATCGATGTCTATCAGAATAATTCCATATCTAAATCCCTTGGAAATACTTCGCTGGA
>SABI01000006.1 GCA_009929055.1 Spirochaetia bacterium
TCCTATGGAACCTTTTACAAAAGGGTGGAATATCTATGAAGTTCCAGTATTTAGCGAACAACCTTCTACTTTTTATACCTTATTTGATGATATATTGGCTAAAGTAAGTATAATAATCTCAATTGCATGGCTCATTTCCCTTATAGGATATACCCTTTATAAAAAAAGAACATAGGAATAATAGATATGAATGAACATAAGAAAATTGCCTCTCTGCTTATTATTGGAACAGAGATTACTCGCGGAATTATAACTGACAAACATGCACAAATTATTACAAAAGAACTTGTAAATATTGGCTTTCATGTAAATCGTATAGAAATAGTACCTGATGATGAGTTGTTAGAAAAAGAGTTTAATGTGGTGATACAGGAAACAGATGTAGTTATCCTCACAGGAGGCTTAGGGCCAACGAGTGATGATATGACAAGAAATATTGTAGCTCAAGCAGCTCATGTCCCATTAGTTCGTCATGAAGAAGCTTATACCCACTTATATGAACGAATTGGGGATAGAATCAATGGGGCAAATATTAGACAAGTTTATTTTCCAAAAGGATTTTCCATCATTGAAAATGATAATGGAACAGCTCCTGGTTTCTATGGTGATATCAAGAATGAAAAAGATAGTGACCATCCATATGTGAAAGTTTTTGCCCTTCCAGGTCCTCCTCGAGAGATGCACCCTATGTTTTATCGTTCAGTACTCCCTTTGTTAGAGAAAATTGCTCATAAAGAAGCAGTTGAAAGGGATGAATATTCAGTATTTCTCACTCCTGAATCAAAATTAGAAGATATTGTAGCCTCTTTTGCCCCAAAAGGTATTATTTGGGGAACACGAGCACAAGAACACCGAATAAGCCTCTATATTAGTGGTAATACAAGAGAAGAGAGGGAAACCCTCGCTACTAAAGTACAACAAGCAATTGGGCCAGAACTTATGGTAAGAGGTGAAGTTGAAGTTCTTACCCGCTTTACCCAATATCTTAAGGATAAGAATTTTACCATCAGTTGTGCAGAGTCCTGTACTGGAGGGCTATTAGGAAAGCTTCTTACCGATGAAGATGGCAGTAGTTCTTTCTTCCATTCCTCAATAGTAACATATGCAGATCATGCAAAAATTACCCTATTAGGAGTTGATGAAAAACTTATTGAAAAATATGGAGCAGTTTCATTAGAAGTAGTAAAGCAGATGTCTCACAATGTACGTATGTTAAGTGAAAGTGATGTGAGTATTTCAATTTCTGGAATAGCTGGCCCTGGTGGTGGCAGCGAAGAAAAACCAGTAGGGACAGTATGTATTGGATTTTCATCAAAAGAGAGAGAAACAATAGCTGTCAAACTCAATTTTTCTTCTTATGGTAGAGCTTCAGTAAGGAGAAGAGCAGCCGTTTCTGCATTATTATTAGGTTACTTATATCTAAATGAGGCTGATTTACTTGACATACTTTCAAGCTGGCAATATATTTAATATATCCTTTACGGATCCTCCTTATCTGCAAAAATAGATTATGTTCTTGGATAACACCAACAGTAGATATATTAAGTTAGCAGATGTATCCCTACGTATCAGAGATTCTTTTGGAGAATATCAATGACATCAGAGTATCAAGATGGGCCAGAATTATTTGACCATGGCTCTTTAGCAGAAGGCAATTCAGCCGAACCTGCTAAAAATGGAAAGAAAGTTGTGATAAAAAAATCGTTAGAAAGTACATTATCAACAAAGAAAAAAGAAAAAAAATTAGAACAACAAGAAAAAAAAGAGGTAGTAGTGCAAAGTCCTATAGAAACCCCTTCTTCTGTAGCAGTACAGAAAAAACGGGGAAGGCCACCTAGAACTGTAAAAAAAGAGAAGGATGTGAGTCAAGAACAACCACCTCAAAATCAAAATCAAAAAGAGACAACAGTTGTAGTAGCCCCTGAACCAGAAACCCCTTCTGTAGTGCAACACACACAACCCCAACCAACCGGGCAGCATATACAAAATAGTTCAAATAACCAAAATAACCATAGACCAAATAGAAACTTAAATAAAAATAATCGACAAAAAAATAATTATCAAAAAAATAATTATCAAAATAGACCAAATAAGCAACGCAGTGGGTCTTCAGAGCCCAATACGATTGAACTCTATGTAGAAGATCCTCAATTCCCATCGATGATAGTCAATGACCTTACAATGCTTACCCTTCCTGCATTAAGAAAAAAAGCCTTAGAATTTGGAATTACTCATGAACAAATATTAGATTTAAAAAGACAAGAACTTATCGTGGAAGTTTTAAAATCTCATACAAATAATAATGGTGTAGTTCTTGCTTATGGTGCACTCGAAATTCTCCCTGATGGATATGGATTTCTACGGTTCCCTCAAAATAACTATCTAAGTGGATCCGAAGATGTATATGTATCGATGTCTCAAATTAAGATGCTCAGTCTTAAAACAGGGGATTCTGTACAATGTCAAATTCGTCCCCCAAAAGATGCAGAGCGCTATTTTGCCCTTATAAAAGTGCAAACTATCAACTATGACCCACCAGAAGCTGCTCGAGCAAGAGCTTCTTTTGATTCCCTTATTCCCCTTTATCCCGATTCAAGACTTAACTTAGAGACATTAGATAGTGACATTTCAACAAGAATTATCAACCTCTTTAGCCCTATTGGTAAAGGACAGAGATCTCTTATTGTTGCCCCTCCTCGAGCTGGAAAAACTATTCTTATGCAAAAGATTGCGAATGCCATTACAGAAAACCATCCAGAAGTATACCTTATGGTTCTCCTTATCGATGAGCGTCCTGAAGAAGTTACCGATATGAGAAGAACGGTAAAAGGGGAAGTTATCGCTAGTACATTTGATGAACAGGCTACTCGCCACGTTTCTGTTGCTGAGATGGTAATTGAGAAGGCAAAGAGATTAGTTGAGCATAAAAGGGATGTGGTAATCCTCCTCGATAATATTACTCGTCTTGCTCGTGCTTATAACCAAACAGTTCCAGCTTCTGGTAAAATCTTAAGTGGTGGAGTAGATTCAAATGCTCTTCATAAACCAAAAAGATTTTTAGGTGCAGCAAGAAATATTGAACATGGTGGATCTCTCACTATTATTGCTTCAGCATTAATAGAAACTGGAAGTAGAATGGATGAAGTTATCTTTGAAGAATTCAAAGGGACTGGGAATAATGAGATTGTATTAGATAGAAGAATGGCAGAAAGAAGACTCTATCCTGCTATCAACATAAAGAAATCTGGAACAAGAAGAGAAGATCTTTTATTGAGTGCTGATGAGACAGCAAAGATTTGGGCACTAAGAAATGCAATAAATCAGATGGAAGATATTGAGATGACCGAGTTCCTCATTGACAAGATTAAAAAAACAAAGAATAATGAAGCGTTTTTACGCTCTATGAATTCAAATTCGAATTAAGAGCATATAATAAGGAAATCTGTTTTCTGTCAAGGTTCGACCGTAGCAGAAAATTGCAGTATAGATATGGAGGCATAATATGAAAGAGGGAATTCATCCCAAGTATGAACTAGCAACAGTAACTTGCGCTTGTGGTAACACATTTGAAACAAAGTCAACTGTAAAAAAATTAGATATTGAAATCTGCGGAGCTTGTCACCCATTTTTCACCGGTACCCAAAAGCTTGTTGATACAACTGGGCGAGTTGAAAGATTCAAGAAGAAATATGGCATTTCTGACAAATAAGGAAATCCTGCCTAATTTTGTGTTTGTTACCGCTTCAGAAAATGGAGCGGTTTTTTATTGCAAACAACCTCTTGTTCACATAAACTATGAGTAACAAGGAAAACATGAGCCAGATAGATTTATTACATGTCAAAGAATTTGACGAAAAACCAACCTTAATCATCTCAGTTCCAGGAGTGTACACACTCTTGGGAGAGTTTGCAGATTTTTGTTCTGGTTATACCCTCTATGGTGGGTCGGGGAAATCATTAGATGGAACCTATTCTCTACGCAAAGATCAAACGGTGAGAATCTTTTTAGCAACACATGGTGAAAGAAAACGAATAAACCTTTTGAATATAAAATATCGTAAAGAAGATAGATGGGCTAATTATATTAAAGGGGTAGTCGCTGCATTCAACACAAGAGGATATCACCCTACTGGGTGTAATATTACTTTGAATGGAGAACTCCTTAGTGAAGAGACTGAAACTCTGAGAGCTGCAATCGCCCTCAATGTCGCTTTAGGATTTAATGAATTTAATAATTTTAACCTCACCAAAGAAGAGTGTGCTAATATTGCCTATACAGCTCTTTCTCAATTTGTTTCAGAGCCCTCACGACTAACAAGATTTCTAGCAATGTTGTTTGTAAAAAATGATTATTACCTCTATTTTGATGTCCTCCATATGTCTTACACCTCTATCCCAGTTGAACAAAAAGGAAAGATAGTTTTTCTTACTATTGAAAGTAATATTTCACCTCTTGCTTTTAAGGAGGAAATTACCCTTCGTAGGGAAGAGTGTAAAGAAGCATTCGATCGCTTCCTCCCTTTTATGCCGACGAGAATTATAAGAGATATTACAGAAGATGAAGTAAAAGAGATAAAAAGTGGATTATCTGAAGACGATAAGAGATTAATTAGTTATGTATTAAGTGAGTCTAGAATTACAAAAGAGGCAGTCAACCTTCTTGAACAAAACGAAATGGTGCTGTATGGTAGAGCGCTAACAAGGATTCAAGTAGGCTTAAGAGATGTGTTTGAAATTAGTTGTCCTGAAATAGACTGGCTTACCAAACGTTCTGGAGAGACTCTAAAGAGTTATGGTTCGGCAATGATTGGTGGAGGTTCGAGTGGCACCATAATTATACTCATCGATAGAGAGGCTATTTCAACCTATACATCAAGAATGGAGGAATATGAACATATTTTCGGTTTCAAACCAGTAATAAAGGAATTTCATCCATCTGGTGAACTGAAAATAGATACTATACATGTATGATTATTTTATTAACAAACGATGACGGATACCAAGCACAAGGACTACAAGTATTAGAGGCAATTCTCTCTGCTAAAGGGCATGAAGTGTGGGTGTGTGCTCCAAGTGACCAACAAAGTGCCCAATCTCATGCAATGACCCTTAAAGGGAAAGTCAAAATACACCGATATGGACTTCGTCACTATCATTGTAGTGGAACTCCTAGTGATTGTATCCTCTATGGTCTTGAAGGTGGTGCTGTTCCTGTAATTCCAGATGTTATTATTAGTGGAATAAACCATGGCTATAATGCCTCAACAGATATTCTCTATTCTGGGACTGTGGGGGCTGCAAGTGAAGGGGCTTTAAGAGGGTATCCCTCGATGGCCATCTCTGCTCGTAATGATCCTACTACTCATGAATATCCATTCGAATTAGGGGCTACTTTTCTTAGTGAGCACCTCGAACAATTTCTCCCTTTTTGTACCTCAGAAGTTCTTATTAATATCAACATTCCCCCTTTAGCAAATGGGAAATGGAGAGTTGGCCATATTGGCCAGCTTGAATATTTAGATGTTGTTGAAAGAACAATCACACCTCGAAATACGAGTTTTGATGCTGAGCAAACTCAATTAGGACTCGCATACGGAGATGAAGCAACATTTATCCTCAATACTAAAGCGTCCCCTTCTTTAAGAAAGCATATGGTTGAAGCAGATTTTGCCCTTCTCGCAGAAGGCTTTATTAGTGTGACTCCTCTCCTCGTTAACCCAAGTATTCATGAACCTTCTGTTACTTTATTAAAACAGATGCAACAAGGACTTGATTAATTATGAGAAAGGAGAGTACCTCTTGGGAAAATACATGTAACCGCTGTGGTCTTTGCTGTCACGAAAAAGTGATAGTAGGAAATACTGTGGTGTATGACTTAAGCTCCTATTGCCAGTACTATGACCCAAAGACTCACCAATGTACGATATACCTTGAACGATTAGAAATAGAGCAACGTTGTAAACGAGTCACTCGCTTTACTGCAATGTTTGCCTCCTATCTTCCTGATACGTGTGCCTATGTTCAAAAAGCACGAGCTAAACATCTTAGGTTTGCTCCTAAAAGGACAATTCATTTTGCTCGAAGTGCTTTAAGTGGTGATGATGACGATTCCTCTCTTTCAAATTAATAGATACTAACTCATGGGTTACTTGACCCAACAGAAATTGACTCGTATGTTTAATTGAAAGAGAGAAGATAATGAAAACAGTATATTTAGATAATAATGCAACAACTCAAATGGCACCTGAAGTAGTGAAAGCTATGTTTGATGCTTCTCATTTATATGGAAACGCATCAAGTATGCACTCCGTTGGAAGAGAATCAATGGCAGCTATAGAACAAGCAAGAGAGTATATAGGAGACCTACTTAATGTAGATAGTGATAACATCATATTTACAAGTGGTGGATCCGAATCAGATAATAACATATTTTATACAGCGACAAGCTTAATTGATAAAGGATCAACTCGAAATAGGATTATTGTAAGTACTATTGAGCATCCTGCAATCATAGAAACATGTAAAGATTTGGAATTAAAAGGATATAAAATTGAATATGTCCCCGTCGATTCCTATGGGATGGTACTCCCTTCCTCTTTGGAAAAGATGATGGGTGAAGATGTTCTCCTTGTTTCAATCATGAGCGCTAATAATGAGACGGGAACAATACAACCCATTAAAGAATTAACCAAAATTGCCCATAATTATGGTTCTTTAGTTCATACAGATGCTGTTCAAGCAGTAGGTAAAATGAAAGTAGATGGCAAAGATTGGGATGTTGATTATATGAGTATTTCAGGTCATAAATTCTATGGCCCTAAAGGGGTTGGTGCCCTTTATGTAAAAGAGAAAGCCCCTTTTGAAACCTTTGTAAAAGGGGGCCATCAAGAAGATGGTCGACGAGCTGGAACTTATAATACAATGGCTATCATTGGAATGGGAGAAGCCGCACGCCTTATTCTTGAAGAAGATGAATCAAATTGGGCTAGAGAGTGGAAATTAAGGGAGAAATTAAGGGTAGGTATTTCACATAGTATTGAAAATACTGTAGTGAATGGTCACCCAACTTCTTGCCTCCCTGGAACACTAAATATGTCGTTTCCTCAAGCTGAAGGAGAATCAATCCTATTGATGCTTGATTTTGAAGGAATCGCAGTCTCGACAGGGAGTGCCTGTGCAACAGGTTCACTAGAGCCCTCTTATGTTCTTCTTGCTTCTGGGTTGGATATTGAACTCGCTCATGGGTCAATTCGTTTTAGTTTAGGTCGATATACTACAACCGAAGATATTGACTATGTTATTGAGAAAGTAGGGCCTATTGTGAAAAGGCTTAGGGGGATATCAACACGATGAGTAGTAAATTACAACCTTGGGTATATACAGATACAGTTAAAGAACATTTTATGAATCCAAAAAATTTGTGGGAGGATGAATCCTACGAACCAGATGGAGAAGGGCTTGTTGGCTCATTAGCCTGTGGGGACCAAATGAAAGTTGGTATCACAGTTGTTGATGATAAAATTGTTACCTTAAAATGGCAAACATATGGATGTGCAAGCGCTATAGCTTCAACGAGCATGATGAGTGAGATAGCTATAGGCCTTTCTTTGCATGAAGCATACCATCTTAGTCCAGAAACAATTACTGAACGGCTAGGAGGCCTCCCACAACATAAGTTCCACTGTTCAGTTCTAGGGGACAAAGCCTTAAGAGCCGCAATAGATGATTATCTTGAGAAACAACAAAGAGACAACCCTTTTAAAAAGAGTGTTGCTAAAATTATCTGTGAGTGTAAAGGAATTACTGATCAACGTATTGAAGAGCTTGTTAAAAATAAAGAAGCAACCACTATTGATGAACTCAGAGATATTACTCAGTTCGGAACTGTTTGTGGAAAATGTCGTTATAAGGTGTTTCAACTCTTTGAAGAGTATAAACACATTTATAATGTTTAAATAGCGTTAAATTCACTACCTCCGACGAACTCCCTTAGGAGAGATTCTGAAGGGACAAGAATTGCTGGAATTGGATAGACATTTTCTAAGAAATCTAATAATCGTCGAGCTGTTGGATAGGCTAAAGTGGCTTCATTTTTTACTGTTTTCAACAATGGCTCGGCGTATGGTTTTAAGACAGCTAACTCATATTCTAAAGCTGAGTTAATCATTACATCTGCCTCATTTTGATAAGGGAAAATATGTTTACTCTCCCCCCTTTCAACTGAAGGCCACATCTCAAGGGTCATCTGAGCTGAAGTTCCCCTTGTTCTGTTATCTCTCACAATACGTCGCAGTATCCTGTTATCAGTTGTAGAAATTCTATTATGGTCATCTAAGTTTAATTGAGTGAGGGCAGAGATATAAATTTTAAAAGTGGTACTACTATCTAGGTTTGGAATAAGGGCTGGATTGAGCCCATGTATTCCTTCAATAAGAATAATAGTATTTCCTTTCAAAGTGATAGGACGAGTATCAAAGAATCTCTTCCCATTTCCTTTAAACTCAAAGCGAGGTATTACTACCTCTATCCCCGCATATAAAGAGTCAATATGTTCTTTAAATAAAGATAAGTCGAGTGCTTCAAGTGCCTCTAAATCGGGTTTTCCATCAATATCTTTGGGAGCGAGATCCTTCGTATGGTAATAATTATCTAAAGATATTTGTATTGGAGAGTATCCTAGCATCCTTAATTGGAGAGAGAGCCGGGTTGTAAAGGTTGTTTTACCTGAAGAAGAGGGGCCAGCAATAAAGACTATCTTCACACTCCCTTTCTCTGAAATTTGGTCAGCAATCGAAGCAATCTTTCTATGTTGAAGATCTTCGTTCATCCGAATAAAAGTTTTAATATGACGAGAGCCACATATTTCATTCATATCACCTAAGCAATCAACCTTCAAAATTTTTCCCCATACCTTAGACTCTCTGAAAATAGAAAATAATAATGGATTATCTCTAAATGTTGCTAACTTTAGAGGATCAGCTGAAAGAGGGTATCGTAATAACATACCCCTATCCCCATAAGGGAGAAGTTGCCATACAGGGCAAAGGTGCGAGGAAGGAAGGAGAGGTTCATAAGAGATATCAATAAAATTATCACATGCATAGAGGGATAAATAGGGATCATTTCTATAGGAAAGTATTTTCTTTGTAGCAATAAATTCCATCTTATCAAAATACTCAAGAGCTTGGTGGTAAGAGACGAGGTAGAGGCGAATAGGACTCATTTTTGAAATAATGATTTTAAGGGTTTTTTCTAATTGCCCAACCTCTTCTTTTGATAAAGAATAGATTCCATCATAGTTGAAATAGAGTCCATCACCTAAAGCATGCCCGATGACAAGCCTTTTTGATGGAAATACTATTTGAGAAGCATAGGTGAGTAAGAAACTTAATGTGTGACGATACATTCTCTTCCCAATAGAACTGAACATTTTTACAATGGTAATATCTCCATCGACAACAAGGTTATCTCCAAAACTCATTACTTCATTGTTTAACTGTACGGCTACGATAGGATTCTCTTCATACGCCATATGTAAAGTATCTATTAAGAGGTGGTCTTTAAGGAACCTTTCTACAGTTGACCCTTGGACAACTTTATACTCTTTTCCTTCAAAGCTGAGGGTGATTATATGGTTCCTAAATTCCTCTAGATGTTCTTCTCTGTTCATACCCACTCCTTTGGTAAAGAATAGCCCCAAAAGGCTGCTTCGAAATATCGAATAATGTCTTGTTCATCAATAATTGATGGGTGAATCGATATATGGCCATGATGGAAAACAAGGCGAGAGGCCTCCTCTATATCACTTAATGTAACAAGATGCCTATTCGAATCATTATCTATTATATCATACAAACGATGTGGTATTTGAGGTGCTACCGATTCTAAGATAGGATTTGTCAATGTCTGTATAGTTTCAATGAATGATGAAGAGTTGAAATGAGTTGCAATAGCATCAAAACACTCTTTATTCCCTTTTAATACAACATCTAGCATAGAAGGTAGAAGGATATTCATTAATAGAGGATAGCTTACCCCACTTACTTTATGCAATATATCTACCATTGCTTCTAGAATACCCCCTTTTTTTTGAAGCCTTACGAGAGAGAGGAGGTATGAAGCAAATAATATTTTTTGTCGGGATTCACTATCATGGGGAGAATGTGCAGCTTGATACCCATATTCTTTACATAGAGAGAGACCTTCAAGTGCCATGAAATATTCACTAGAGGCATAAGGCGTGTGGTGTAAGGCATCAATTAAACCCCCAATTATTGCTACTACTGAGAGAGCTTTTTCTTTAGCACTACTATTACTTACCACTCTTTCATCAATAATAATCATGTGTGGTTGCAATAAAGGGTCACTATAGTGAGTGATGGTGTGTGAATCTCTGTTATAGAAGAAAACCTCATCTGAGGCACTATTAACAGCTGTATAAGAGGTGGGAATTACAATGAGTGGTATGTGAGGATGCTTAATTTTCTTAGTGAAATTATATAAAGCTATCTTTGCATAATCTATTCCATTTTGATTACAGATGATGATAAGAGAGTCGACCTTTTTTTTAGATAAGAGAGTTTCTATTTCATTCTCTACCTTTTCACTTTGTTCATTAAAATCAATAAGGGCGGGGGTAAAGGGGAGCCCTTTTTGCAGGAGGTGGAGGATATGAGAATCGAGGAGAAGAAGGGGATGGGCAAGGTTTGCAGAAGAGAGTAAGCCCTGGAGGTAATCAATTGCTCCAAAGCTTACAACTGAAGCAATCCCCCCCTTAGTAATGGTGAAATTTCTTTCATGTATCACAATTTCCCCTCCTTTAAAGAGCTCAGAAATTTATGAAGTGTTGATGAAGACTCCTTTGTTTCAAGCAATTGGTACATATGGGTGATTAAGTGCTGTAATATCGTATCTAAACCCTCTAACGGGGATAAGTTAATCCAATATGAACAAAATTCTTCAATACTTTGCCCCTCGAGGGTATTTTGAATTGTAGAATATAAAGCAGTATTAGTTTGTTTAATAAATCTAACTAATGGTAATAATAGAGTTGCAGCGCTTTGTGATAATGTGCAGAAAGAGGGAACTACAAGATGCTCCATCAGAGATACAAGAGAGACCTTTTTCCCATTAGAAGCAACTTCACCTACTTCATGTAGTAATGAGATTGTTCCAAAAGAGGCTGTTTCTCTCTCTTCATTGATTAGGGATGCTGCTGTTGTAACGATGTATGTAAGGCGTGACTTAGTAAAAGGATTAGTATCTTCATACGCAGTTGAAAAAAGATAAAAAAGCATCACACTCATCATGCTTCCTATTTCAGAGGTTTTAAGGTGTGAGCTCACTTTTTTGTCATAGATGATTACATCAGTAGGTTTTTTTAGATTGGTATACTCATTACCCTCTAATAATCCCGACACAATATGTATAATTGGGAGAGATGGAGAGATACGTATTGAGATAAGATTATATATTTCTAGTTCATCTCTTCCCCCATAGATTATAAGAGAATCAAAAAGAGATAGATCAATATCTGGACTGTATTGAATGAACTCACTATTTCCAATGGTTGAATGGAGAGAAGCAATTTTTTTCTCCATCCTAGGATTGGGGGGGAATATATACAAAGGTGTTGTTGCCTTATATGAGATAAGAATATCTTTAAGGGCAAGAAGAGCCCCTTCCCCTTTGATTATCTTACGATGACGATGATAATAAGGTGTAATAGTCTTCAAGATGGTCTCCTTTTCATTTTCAGCAATAAAAACCATCCCCAATATCTTATTTTATTAATAATGGAAGGGCTTTTCTTCTCTTTTAAGAGAGAAAGACGGCTGTTACTTCTTTGAGTGTAGCGGTAAAGAAAAGAGCGTTGAATCCATATAAGTACCATTCGAGCTCCTCCATCATCATTGATGGAATAGGTAACTTCTTTTTGAAAAAAGTACTCAACATTCGTCATCTTTTTTTCATTGTAATATGAAGGGAATGTGAAGATAATTTCTCCTTCTCTACTCTCCATATTCTCAGAAAGAACAGGAACCAGAATAATGGTATTTGATTTTTTTTCTACACATAAAGAAATCGACGTGGTAGAATTAGGGCGTGTAAAAGAAAGAATAGCCCCTTCTTTCATCTTTTGTAACAAAGAGTGGCTATAGTGGTCTATATGAGTAACACACTCTATGTGATGAGCTAGTTGTTTTATTATGTTATCTGTATTGTTCAATGATGCCCATCCTTTGATTATGTAGTATTGTACTCAATGAAGGGATGGTGAGCAAGGTTAATATTAGCTTCTCTCACTTTAAGTCGGTATATCAAAGAAGAGGAAAACATCATTCATTATGAAAAAAAATTGTCCAACATTACAATATCTTGTTATAGATCTTACTAAAGAGAAATGGAGTGTTCATACTATCCCTCAATCAGTTTTTGCTTCCTACCTTGGAGGTGATGGAGTTGGTCTCTATCTTTATGAAGCTTTTTGTCCCTCTGGTGAGAGAAATTGTGAATTAGAACCGATAGTTTTTACAACAGGAATATGTACTCAGTTTCAGATTTTCGAGAGTGATTCTTTAACAATAACAGCTCGCTCCTCTTCCTCTCATATGGTGAGAAGTGTTCAGGGAAGAAGTTCTTTTGCCTCTTCTCTTATATCTTGTGGATTTTCAGCTCTTGTCCTCACAGGAAGCGCAAGACGACAGATGGTGATAGAACTCTCGAGTGAGCATATAGGTTTCACAGCAAGTGAAAAACTCATTAATAAAAAGGTGAGCGAAACACTTACCCTTCTTAATCTCTCTCCCCTCTATGCTTCTATTGTTATTGGGCCAGCTGGAGAGAATAAAATTCCATTTGCTTCATTAATAAGTGATGGTAGGAGTATAGAAAGGGAAGGGTTTGGTGCTTTGTTAGGGGCAAAAAGGATTAAAGCTCTTGTCATAGAAAAAGGACCTTATACTTTTATTTCTACCCATCAAAAAGAAATTCAAGAATTGACAGATCAACTAGAGAAGAGAATTAAAAAGTCTCTCTATTATAAGAAAGAACAGAAAGAGAACCATCTAGCTGTTGTTCGCTCTGCGCACGAAGGGGGATTTGCAAGCGTTGCCCACTTAACAAAGCGCTGTGATCCTCGGATGGCTCACCTTTTTGGGAGTGAATACCCCCATCTTTATTCTCCTACCACCATAGATGCAGTAATAATTAAAGACCTTCAAGGGAATGATGTTGTTATGGATAGTAATGCGATGTTAGCTTTTGGATCTAATATTAAGAATTTTGATCCGGTAGTAAGTGCTACATATACCTATCTATCTATAGATTTAGGGTTAGATCCTATAAGTACAGCAATGGTTATTTCCTGGGTGATGGAAGGGGTAGAACGTGGTATCGTTGATGATATTCTCCTTAAGTATGATGATTTTTCCCACATAGAAGAGATAATTGAATCTATTGCACAAGGAACAGGATATGGGAAAAAGTTAGCAAAGGGGAGTGCTTCTCTTGCTAAGGAGTATAATAATGTTGAATTCATTTCGAGTATTAATGGGAAAGAGATGCTTCCATATGATATTCGAGGAGCATATGGTCAAGGTCTTTTGATGGCATTAGGATATGATTTCCATCATCCTTTTGAAGTATTACATCAAATAATGCCATTAACTGATAGTAATAAGAAAGCAGCATCTGTTATTATAGCACAACACATCTATATTATAAGTAGTGCATTAGGAATTAATTACCATACACTTACTGCTTTTTTGAATGTTAACCAGCTTTCTCCTCTCCTGTATGAAAAGTGTGTTAATGATGTGATGGCTCTCCTGTCAAAAATTGTGAGCTTTCTTCAAGAAAATGAGTATAGTGGGGCAGAATTGGTCACTATTTCAAGAAGAACTTTGCTTAAGGAAGAACTTATTAATGCAGCGAGCCGTGCTTCATTAGCCCATGTACCTCTCCAATTTCTCCTTAATGTGGATAGTAATTTTGAAAAAGAGAGTACCATTCCCCTTACAAAATTGTTAGATGAATATAAGGTGCTCCATGAAATAGATCTTACTCTTTGTAAGGAGGAGGTGATGGAATAAAGGATGAAAAGATGTGTGGCGATACTATTAATCGTACTATATTTCTCTCTTCCTCTTTTTTCTTATATAACACAAATCTCATCAAGTATTCATAATGATTCTTTTACTATGGGTATAGCTGAGAATTATGATGATCTACGCTCTTATGGATTTAATTTCTCAATAGAAACTTCATCTCATTTGAATGCAAACATTGCCCTTTCTGGAATTACTTTAAGAAATAATCAACATCCCACAATGGGTTCCCGTGTTGATGAAATTTATGTATCAGTAGATAAAAGGTTTCCCTTTTTTTATTCACAGAATTATACTAATATTCTCTCTCTCTTCACTCTTCAAGGAGGCCTTTTTCTTGTTGGAAATTTGGGTTTTGAAGGTATTCAAAATAGATGGCATGATATGATAGGTGTTGCAGAGGTTCATCTTCCTTACTGCATGGAGGGGAGTGTTTCTCTTTATCCACAAATTGGACTAAATTATCTTTTTTCTATTTTTGAGAAAGTTCCATTTTTTTCATTTACACAAATATTTGCAGAGATAGAGGGTAATCTCACCTACGCTCCTGAATATAAATCGAGTATGGCTGTAGGATTGAATATTGGTCAAATAAGCTCATTAGAAAGCTCTTTACAATTAGGAGTTGGTTTTATAGCAACAGAATCTCTTCAATCTTTTCCCCTTTTACAAAAAACTGCTAATTCAGAGGAAGGTTTGTACATTGATGTTATAGGGCGAATGGGGGTGCTGAGGATGAAATATCGAACTTATCCTCATTTAAGAAGATCTTTCGGTGGTATAGGAATAACTCTCTATAGTGATGAAAAACATAAAGATAGCTATTATCTGGGTAACGATCTTATTCTCTCTTTTGGGGGCCAGGTATTTAAGAATTTCAAAACTACTATGATAGCTCGTTATTCGATTACCCCCTCTTTTGGAATCTATCTGTCGAATTCATTTGGAAGTAGGGCTCTCGAATATGTTGAATATACTCGTCAAAATTCCTCTAAATGGCACCTTGGAGTAGATTATCAGTTTACCACATTAGCAAATGATCTCCTGCTACCATTTGTCTCAATTGGTGGCGGTTTTAGAAGAATTATTCTCTCTAAAGATACCGGTATTGAAAATTCAAGAGAATTATTATTAGACAATTCTAGCTTTCTTTTTAATACAGAGGTAGGGATGAGACTATTTCATGATGGAAGATTCAAAATAGGTTCCATTGCTTATGGTCTAGAAGTAAGTGGGGGAGTGAGCATCACGAGTAATGAAGATATCAAGGAGGAGATAGTTTTTTACCATATGGTAGCGATGGATGATATTCAGCCATATGTAAGGTTAGCTATTTTCTCTGCTGGGAGTCTATAGGTGATAGATATGTTAAGAAAGAACCTAACTGCTTTCCACTATCGATTGATTTGATTTGTATTGATTGGTTCCCAATTATTGCATAGCTCGGTTCATAGGAGCCTCTTGGTTCACTTGAAGAGCCAGGATTTAACAGTATGGGTTGATTTGGGTAATTTCCAATATAAGGGATATGAGTATGACCTGTAATGAATATATCATTCTTTGTTAAGGTTAAAGGAATATCTTTCCAAGAAGAGAAATAGTCTCCATGAGTAATAGCAATAGTTCTCCCCTCGAAAGGGATGGATGTGTACACTAGAGGAACTTTTGTTTCCCTCGTCATAAATAGCCACAGCTGGTCGATATTACCCCTCACAATCGTAAGTTGTTGTGTTATTGAATATAATAACTCTTTAGCATCACCTAGTTGCGTAATACCCAAATCTCCAGCGAAAATTACATGAGTTGCCTTCTCTATGTCTATTCTCTTAATAACCTTTTCTAATTGAGGAATATTACCATGTAGGTCTGAGAAGACAAAAATACGCATCATGCCAATATAGTAGTCAACATTGATACTTCTTGCAAGGCAAAAAATAAAGAATAATTTTTTATCAATTATCTGGAGTCTCTTTATTTGAAAGAACTCTTATTAATCTTTAATGAATCATAAAAAGATTCTTCAATATGTTTCATATCTAGAGTTTTTGGCTCATATTCTTCAGATGTATTAATTCCTATAATAATTTTAAATGTATCATCCATCATTTGGAATTCTGGTATCCCTATCATTTTATGAGTTGTGTTTTGAATAAAATGTCTAATCCATTCGGAGTCTAAGCCTATTTCAAATGAATATTTTTTTTCATTAATAAGGATGTTTTGGATATTAAAAGTTATTGGACTAAAACGATAAGGGGCACTTTCTTCTTCTACTCTTTTATTTCTATAATATTCCCCATATAGACCTATGCATGGGTCACAAATTTCATCTTCATTAAAAGTTGTTCCTGTTGTCCTTTTTCCTGTAAATATATGCAACTCTAAAGATAAATTTTTGTATCCAATTTCGAATGCTCCAGTCCTAAAACTGTCCCACCCATCTCCTAGAGCTATTAAATGAAATGGGAATCCATCATTCTCATATGAAATACAAAAATCTTTTATATATACCGTTACTTTACCTGTCTGTTGTTCGAATTCGCTTAAATCGCCTGTGCCGTTCCAAAAATTTGTTCCTAATTCTAGTCCACATCCTCTATTCTCATATTTTAATCCTCCATATATTTTTGTCTCTAATCCATTTTTGTTTAATCCACAAAAATTTGGATGATATGTTAAGGATGTTTCTATAGAAGATGTAAAGTTATGCAATGTGTAGTCCATATCTAAATTAATTCCAGAAGAGAATTCTTTAAGGGTTGAACTAACATAACTGATATTCATTTCTATAGGAGTAATTGTACTTGAAGATATAGATGGATTAGTATTGTGCCGTGAAGCATTCATAAGTGAGGTATTTCTATTGTCATCCTTTGTAGTAGCAACCAATCCAGATTTGAGAGTCTGATGCACCTGTTCAACAGTTCCATATTTGACAGTATCGAAAATATCCGAGGAGAAAAGCGATAACGGAAAACAAAACATCAACAGTAATAGACAAAGACCAATGTTTAAAATTCCCCCCCCATCCAATATTTGATATACTTACGATGTGGGTCCTTTGTCAGTAATAATTACAAAGATATTCTATATTCTTGCTCTATAATCTTTCCCTCATTTTACATTGCTCTCCACTATAGGATGAATTAGAATAGACAAAGAAGTCTATAAGGAGGAGTTGTATGGAACGCCGTTATTTCACCTGTTCGGATAAGAAAGAACTTTTTTATCGAGTATGGAAGCCTGAGAATAATAATGTAGTAGGGGTAGTTCATATTTTGCATGGAATGGCAGAACATGGAGAGCGCTATAATCGTTTTGCCCTCTATCTTAACTCATTAGGATATGCCGTCTATGCCCCAGATCATCGCGGTCATGGATTGAGTGCAAGTGACGATGAACTTGGTTGGTTTGCCCCAAAACACGGCTGGCAGCGAGTTGTTCAAGATACTGTTGAAATTAGTGAAATGATAAAAAAAGAGTATCCTGATGTTAAATTATTCTTATTCGGGCATTCTATGGGTTCTTTTATCGCTCGAAGTGTGATTGTTGAGCATGATGATCTCTACAGTGGAGTGGTTCTTAGTGGTACAGCTACCTCAAAAGGTGTTGTGGGTAAAGTTGGACGTCTTATAGCATCTACAAGAAGTCTTTTTAATGGGGGGAAAAAACCTGATTCTCTCTTAGATACAATGAGTTTTGGTTCATTTGCCTCTCAATTTGAAGAAAGAGAGACAGATTTTGATTGGTTAAGCAAGGATTCAAAAGAAGTAAAAAAATATATAGATGATCCTCTTTGTGGATTTATTTGTTCTTCTCGCTTTTTTGTCGATCTCCTTGATGGAGTAGATATTGCTAATTCACAGACTAAAGCAAAAAATATACGAGTTGATCTGCCAATGTTTATCATTAGTGGAGAAAATGACCCAGTAGGAGACTTTACAAAAGGGGTAAGTAAAGTGTTCGATATGTACCAAAAAGTAGGCATCGTTGATTTAACAATGACCCTTATTAAGGGGGGGCGTCATGAAATACTCAATGAAACCAACTATAAAGAAGTTCATACAATAATAGGATCTTGGTTAACAAAACATAGTAAGTGATAATATTGCTAGAAAGGAATAAATCTGAGATACTACACGTGTGAAAATAAAAGAATTTGTACAAGTACTTCTCACTAAGTTTACAAAAGATAGAGTTACTATCCTTGCCTCTGGTATTGTCTACAATACTCTGATTGCAATAATCCCATTACTCTCTTTTTTTGTCACTTTTTTAGCTCTATTTAATGCACTACAACCTTTTTATTCATCCCTTACTTCTCTTTTTACCTCTGTCTTTGGTGTTAGTGCTGGGAGTGAATTAGTAGAAATGATTTCTCATTACAGTACTAATGCTCGAAGCCTTGGAGCTGTTGGCCTCATCTCCTTCGGTATTACATCAGTACTCCTCATTAATAAAATCTGGTCTGTAGTAAATCATATCTATCGCTCAAGTGGAAAAACCCGTGGTGTGATGAGGCAGACTGTTGGATTTGTTACCACCCTTATTTTAGGTGTTATCCTTATTGCCGCCTACATTAGTGTGAAATCTTTATTTAGTAATTGGGTTCTTCATATACTCGAGTGGGAAATTTATAGTGTTATAGTGAAAATAGTCGTTAAATTTATAGCACCTTGGGTTATTGCATGGCTTTTTGTTTTTATCACACTCATGATAGCTCCAAATTCAAAAGTATACGCCAAAAGTGCAACTATTGGAGCACTTGTAGCAACTATTGGGATGTATTTTATTAATCTAATATTCTCTTCATTAGTAAATGTACTCTTTGGATTATCTGTTATTTATGGCTCTTTCGCAGTTGTGTTTTTATTTCTACTATGGATATATAGCATCTGGTTAGTCATCCTCCTTGGGGTAGAAGTCTCCTATGTTCATCAATACCAACCTGATAAAACATCTATTTCACACCCCATCTCTCCAGCTGAACAGATGGCAAATGGGATTAATGTAATGATGGTAATAGGAGCTCATTTTAAAGATGGGCATGGAGAGACAAAGGTTAAGGAGATTAGTGAAAGACTGCTAATGAATGAAGAACAGCTTTTTGAAATCCTTGAATTACTTCAAAGAAAGAACTATATAATTGCAACAAATACGATAGGAACTGCTTTTATACCAGGCCAGCCTCTAGAGAATCTAAAAGTAGTTGACCTTGCTGAGTCTTTATTTGGAAAAGTCTACTTAGAACAAAACCTCGATACTATCGGGGATTCTCTTTCGAGTCAAATTCATATGAAAGGGATAAAAACACTAGGGAATTTAAGTGTTGCACATCTTTTAGAAAGAGTGTGATAAAGAAGTCTCACTAAGAACGAATAGATTATTAATAAAAAAGAAGGACTATTAAATTGAGTATAAAATCATTTAACCCAATTCCTATTGACCCACTATTATATCCGATGATGAGTGACCCTTATGACAGATACATTGGCAATGGGTATTATTTTTTTAAGCATGAAGAGATGAAAGGGTATGTTCAAGAAAATCCTCGACCTGTCCATCCTGATGGCTATTTACGCTTTCTTTATACGTTAATAATTTTTAATAGTAAAAAAGAGCATGTTCTTAGTGCAGTAATAGAACAAACAGATTATCGTCTATTGAGTCAAATCACTCATATATCAAAAAAAGAGTTGATGGAAGGAAAAAAAGGATACTTATCTACTCCATCCTTAGCCCTTTATCATAGTGGAGGGCATGAAGTTTTAGAATCTGTAAGTGATAAAATTTCTAAAGAGGATGCAATTGAAGCCCTTATAGACATTGTCTGTGATGCCCTAGATACTCCTCACTCCCCCCTTTTTGTTGACATGTCTGACAAATCCCACTAAGTGATAAATTATGATGTAGGATAGTTATGTTGTGTTCTTTATTGTATAGATCAATAAGGGAATCAATTTGACACGATCCTAGATCTGTAAATTGATGACATATTTCACAATGAAACCAATGATGATGTTCACAGCTATTCCCTAATGGATCAAGAAGAGCTACATAATAACGCTCTGTCCCTTTTTGGGTGCAGTGAAGAACAAATGAATCAACATACCCCTTACTCTCTAGATAATGAAGAGTTCTATAAACTGTTACTTGATTCATCTCATCTTCTACTGATGAAAAGATGTCGAGGGCACTTTGAGGAACTTTTTTTTTCTGAAGAATCTCTAGTATAGCCTTTCGTGCTTTTGTCATGAAAGAACTTCCTTTTTCTTCTTCTTTTTTCCCATTCTTATTATTGAGAGCAATAAGAATACTCCCCCCGAAATTAACACTACCATAGCACCTACTGGCATATCGAGTTGCCATCCACTAACAAGACCCATCGTACTAAAGGCTCCTGCATAGATAGAGCTAAATACCATCATAGAACCCATTGTTCGAGCATGAAAGCCAGCAGTTCCTGCAGGGAGAGTAAGCATTGCAATAACCATCACTATTCCAACAAATGTTTGCAATAATACAATTGCAATTGCAGTAATTACCAACAAAATAATAAATACAAGATGGGTATTAATCCCCCTTACTCGAGCAAATTCCTCATCAAAACTGGTCGCTTCAATTTGAGGGTAAAACCTCAATACAACAAGAATCACAATCGCGTCAAGGAGAGCAAGTAAGATTAGATCTGTATTGCTTATTAATAATATGTTCCCAAATAGATAGCTTAAGGGATCTGTATATCCAGGAGTTTTAGCCATACTTACTATCCCAATACTCATTCCAACTGCCCATATTGCATTAATTACCGTATCTTCTCTCTGCTTTGCCTTTAGAGATACAAATGCAATAACGATAGCTGCAAGGATTGCAAAAATTATTGCTCCCACGATGGGTGGAAGGGAAGGAATAATGCCAGTGGCGCTTACATAGAGGGCAAGGCCAATACCGCCAAGAACTGCATGAGAGATAGCCCCAGCAAGGGAAGCGATTCTTTTAACAGTAACTACTGTCCCAATAATTCCAAACAAAATTGAAGAAAGAAGTCCCGCTAACAGAGCATTTCTCACAAATGGCATCGAGGGATCAAATAGGGCGCTAAAAAAATTGCTCATTTTATTACCTCTGAAATACATTCACAAGAATGATTTACTTTAGAATTATGTAGTACTTTTAACAGATGCCTCTCTTCTCCCATCTCTTCTTTTGCGAGAGGGTGCTGTACCACGCCAGAAATAGGACCGTTCATCGAGTGTTGTCCTACACACAAGACTCTATCAGTCAGGCTTGATACATAGGATGTGTCGTGTGTTACAATAAGTATTGTTGTTTTCCCTTTTACTTGTGTGAGTGCATCATAGAAATTTTCTTCGCTCAAAGTATCCATATTTGCAGTAGGCTCATCAAGAATCAGCATCTTAGGGTGACTAGAAAGGGCCCTTGCAACAAGAACTCTTCTTCGTTGTCCTCCACTAAGAGCATAGTATGGACGAGAGGCTAAGTGACCTACATTCATCATCTCTAAGGCCTCTGTTACACTCTCTTTGTCTTTTGTGTTATATCGAAAGTGCCATGGCGTAAGGCGACCCATACTTACTACATCAAAGACAGAAATAGGAAAAGCTGAGTCGTATTGTGCATATTGAGGAACATACCCAATATTATGTTTTCCCTCTTTTACTGAGACTCCGAATAATGAAATTGATCCACTATTAGCACTTTCTAAGTCAAGGATAAGTTTCAAAATAGTACTCTTGCCAGCTCCATTAGGTCCAATGAGGGCAACAAAATCCCCTTCATGTATATGAAAGGAAGTGTTGGTAAGTACCTGTTGAGAAGGGTAGGAGAAGTTAATATGAGAAAACTCTAATACTATTTTTCCACTCGGTTTTTTTATTGGTAGTGGTGTCGTCCTAATCTCCATGATGATTACTTACCCCCTTCAATTAAAGCAGAAGCAATATGTTTAATATTAGTAATCCAATCATAGGCAAGAGGATCAAGAGGGAGTATTTTCGCCCCAACTGCATCTGCTACATTCTTGGCAGCTTGTGTTGGGAATTGTGCCTGTACAAAGATTGTTTTTACCTGTTCTTCACGAGCTTTTTCTATAAGGGCAACTAGATTTTTAGCAGTAGGTTCTTTCCCCCCTGTTTCAACTGCTTCTTGTTTAATTCCAAATTCATCTAAAAAGTAGCCAAATGAGGGGTGAAAGACAAAGACTGTTGATCCTTCAAGGAAGGCAAGTTCTTTATAAAGTGAAGCGAAGAGGGTATCAATTTCTTCAATCAATTGAGTTGCGTTCTTCTTATAGATACCTGCATTAGTAGGGTCATTTAAAGTGAGGGTCTCGAGGGCATGAGAAATTAAAATTTTATATGGTTCGTATGACAACCACGTATGTTTATCATAATTAAGAGTCTCATGTTCATGATGTTCTTCTTCATCCTCATGACCATGCTCTTCAAGAACACGGAAGGTTACCCCTTTAGTTCCATCAATTATAGGGAGATTGGGATATAATGCTTCTATTTTGCTTTTTAAGGCTACTTCGAAATCTGTTCCACTTAAAATCCAAGCACTACTTGAAGAGAGGAGGGCCATTTGGCGTGGAGTTGGCTCATACGAATGGGGAGATTGTCCCTCTCCTACGAGGACAAATGTTTCTACAAGACCATTAGCTATTCGATCAACAGCATATTGTTGGGGAAGTATACTTAGAGCAATCACAGGTTTTTTCATACTATTTTCTTCATGTGTTCCTGCTGAGTATAATGGTAGTGTTAGACTGAAAGAAAAGATTAATAATAGAAATACAAATTTTTTCATACATTCCTCTTTATTTATAATTTTTCGATATATCGATGAAGTGAATATAATGAGATATTATAGAAAATGCAAGTCATTTGCATTTTATGGATGGTATACATCTTCCTATTTTTGTAAAAACAACATTACCTCTTTACGATTCATCTCTTTTTTATGATAGTATAGAGAAGCTAGAATTAAATAAAAAATGGAAAAAATAGGAGACGATATGTCATTGTTAAATGCGATAGAAAAAAGGAGAGCCTATAGAGCTCTTTCAAATAGAAGTGTAGATGAAGAAGTGTTGAATAGATTAGTGAGAGCTGCTCATAGCGCCCCTTCTAGTGGGAATAATCAACCATGGAGAATTATTACTACAGTTGAAAAAAGTCAGCTTGATGCCCTTAAAGAGACACTTGTCGGAGGAAACTACTGGGGTAAGAACGCCCCTGTTATTGCAGCCTTTCTCACCCATCCAAGCTACTCTATGACAATGGGGATGAGAGAATTAGCCTATTTCGAACTTGGAATGGCTGCAATGAATTACCAACTTCAAGCGGTAGAAGAGGGGCTTTATGCTCACCCTATTGTGGGCTTTGATGCAGACAAAGCAAAAGAAGTACTTAAAGTTCCCGAAGATGTTGTTCTTGAAATCCTTGTCATTGTTGGCTATCCCGGGGAGATGAGCACACTTAGTGAAAAACATCAGCAAGTAGAAACAAGTTTACAAGTGAGAAAACCAATAGAAGAAATTCATAGTTTCAATCAATGGAGTGAACAGTTGGTTCCTAAAAAAAAGAAATAAAAGGAAATAAGAGGATATGAAAACAATTGGCCTTATTGGTGGAATGAGCTGGGAGAGTACCCTTACCTATTATCAAATAATAAATCGAGAAGTTAAAGAAACCCTTGGAGGGCTTCATAGTGCTAAAATTCTTCTTTATAGTGTTGATTTTGCTGAAATTGAGGGGTATCAAGTACGTGGAGAGTGGGAGAAAAGTGGACAGGTGTTAGCTGATGTAGCCTTGGGGTTAGAAAAAGCTGGAGCTGATTATATCTTTCTCTGTACTAATACCATGCACAAAGTAGCCTCATATATTACTAAGGCCATTTCTATCCCCTTTATCCATATTGCTAGTGCTACAGGGGAAGTATTAAAAGAGAACAATATTACAAAAGTAGCTTTACTTGGAACTATCTTCACTATGGAGCAAGATTTTTATAAACAGACCCTCATTGAAGATGGTTTTGAAGTAATGGTTCCAGAAAAAGAAGAGAGAGAACTTATCCACCATGTTATTTATAATGAATTGGTGTTGGGGAAAATTTCACCTTCTTCAAAGCAGTCGTTCATTTCTATAATAGAGAATCTTTCTCGCAAAGGAGCACAAGGTGTAATTCTAGGATGTACAGAGATTGGGCTTCTTATCACGCAGGACGATACTTCTTTGCCTGTATTTGACACTGCAATTATTCATGCTAAAAAAGCTGCAACTCTAGCAATAGAGTAATTATTATCACTTTCTTATGTTTTTACAGGAGTCTTAATTTTGAACTATATGTATAAAAAACTTACTTTATTAGATCGTGTGCATAAGGTAATGATAGCTACCCTCTTTGTATTAGTTGTAATAATATTCTCCAGTTGTTCTACTAGTACATTATTAGATGATATTGGTCAAAGAGAAGTAGCAAAGATTCTTAGGAGTGAACAACAAGTCTTGTCGGTATATATACATGGTGCTGGGGATACTCCTTTTGTATGGGCAATAGATAAAATAGATAGGTTTGGTGGAGTTGCTTTAGATTGGTCTGAATCTTCGATGGGTAAACTGAGCGCCCCTAAAAAGGGGTATGAGATAGGACTTACGATTGGGTCTCTATTGAAGGGGAATATGAATGATATGCATCTCATCTTGATTGCTCATTCAGCAGGAGCTTGGGTTGCTCAAGGGATAGCTGATGGAATAGGGAACGAAAATGGTATTGAAATTGTCTTTTTAGATCCTTTTACTGCTGCTTCTATTGTTCAGCCATTTGCTGGCTCTAAAAGGCTAGGAAACAATGCTTCAAGGGTGAGTACTTATTACACTACGATAGATCCAATCCCTTTTACAGCAGGAAAGGTCTCTAGTGGTGAAGTGATTAACCTTGATTCATATATTACTGTTGAAGGAAAAAAGAGTGAGGCTCACTGGAGTGTGATAGATATCTATTTTAATAGGTATGGGAAATAATAGATGAGTAAGGTTGTGTGTCAAAATTTCTTTTCTGGTGCAGTAATAAAATCGATATGTCGGTATAAATAAATCCTATACAAGTCGCCTCTATTGATAAGATGTCACTGTTTTAACCTCATCCCTTCCCTTGACAATAGGATTCTCTATATGATAGAGAAGATATAAGTTTCTTTATTATGATAATTTAAACTTTTTTTCTTAGAATATTTTCTTAATTATCATATTTATTAGTTTTTGTGAATATGTATAAAAAGTAAGGGAAAATCCATGCCAACCGTTCTGGATGAAAACATTTTGAAATACATTGCATACCATTCTTTGGAAAAAATTCTTACGCCAAATATCGTCCCCTATCTTACTTTGAAAAAGTATCACAACAACGATGTACTCATGCACGAAGAAGATCAACTTGAATCTCTCTATTTTGTTGTTGAAGGCAAGACAAAGGTATGCCCATGTGCTGTTGATGGGAAAGTAGCATTGCTAGAGACTGTTGAAGCGCTTGATCTTCTTGGTGATATTGAATTCGAGACTAATAATAAAGTTTTTCATACTGTCATTAGTATTAATGACTCTATTTGTATCCTTGTTCCCTATCACATAGTGAGTAAGTATCTTTATAATAATAATGATTTTCTGCGATTCTTTTGCCATATTTTAGGTTCAAAGGTAAGTAGTATGTCTGTTAAACATTCAAGTTTTATCTTAGATCCTTTGAAGGTTCGCGTTGCTAAATATCTATTAAAAGAAAAACTAAAAACTCAAGGAAATAGTATAAAAATATTAAACTCGGATTTAGCTGACTCTTTAGGGGTAACAACACGACAAACTAGGAGAATTTTGAAAGATTTTGAAGATGAGAGTATCATCCTTAAAGACAATCAAATAGTTGATATTATTAACTTGAAAAGAATGGAAGAGATTAGTAGTAGAGATTTAGATTTTTAACTATCGAAATATTTTATAACTATTTTAGCAAATTAGGAAAAATGTCCTACATGGGTTTTTTCCCCTATCATATACTCTCCTGTATAGAATTTAAAAATCTAATCAATGGAGGGAATGAGAAGCGTGAATCACTTCTCATAAAAATTATGAAAAAATTATTAGGGCTTTTTAGCATTCTTTTGATTGTTCTTATAGTAAGTACTTCTTGTACAAAAGTTGACTCTACGAGCAAAGGAGAAGCTTCTCAAACCGTCAAACAAAGGCAATGGAAGATAGCTTTCATTGCTGGTGGATTATTCGGTGATCAGGGTATGAACGATGCTATGCTAAAAGGAGTTAAAGATTTTAGCGATAAGAGTGGTATCAAGGTTACCTCGGTAGAAGTAAGTGAATCTGGTGATACCATGATAAATGCAAATAATTTTGCTGAACAAAATTATGACCTAGTATTAATGGGAAGCAATTACTCAGATGTGATTGGAGAAACAGCAGAGGCATATCCTAAAACAACATTTATTATCAATAAAGGAAGTGTTCATGGAGATAATCTCGTTTCTGTAAAATTTAATGAACCCGATGGAGCTTTCTTAGCTGGAGCCTATGCAGCATTACTTACAAAAGAATTGGGTGGGAAACCAACAATTGGCTGGGTAGGTGGAATGAGAATTCCAGATTTAGAGATTTCAAAATTTGCTTTCAAAGCAGGGGCAAAAGTTTTTGGAGTTGATACAAATACTGTATATATTGGAGACTTCAAAGATAGTGCCAAATCTAAAGAAATCACACTACAGATGTATAATGATGGAATTAAAGTTGTTCAATCATTTTGTGGAGGAGCAGCTTCAGGGGTGTATCAAGCAGCAGAATCACAACCAGAAGGAAATTATGCTTTAGGTTCTGCTACAGGACAATTTCACATGTCTGACAAAATTGTAGCTTCACAAGTTGTGAATTATGACATCTATTATCAACAAATATTAGCTAGTTTTGTAGAAAACAACGGGGAAATAGATTCGCAGTTATTGGAAGGAACTTTAGCTAATGGTGGTGTAGGGATTAAATATTCACCAAAACACCAAGATGTCGCCACTAAAGAGATGAGAGAAAAGATAGAAAGTCTTAAGCAGAAAGTTATTAATAAAGAGATAAAAGTCCCTACATCAGAGGAATCTTTCAACAAATTTTCTTATAAAGTCGAATAGTATATAAG
>SABI01000755.1 GCA_009929055.1 Spirochaetia bacterium
CCAAGCCACGCTGAGTGTTTGCTTTCGAGAACTAAATAGCTCGAGCCGACTCAGTCTAGATACTGATAGGTGGACCGAGCTGTAAGGAGAAAAATGGAACAGAACAAAGTAATTAAAACAAAAGTCGATTTAGTAAAGATCATTGATGATCCTTATTATTTCTTTTACCCAGAGTCCTCGACCTTAAAGGTCTGGGATGGCCTCTACAGGGAAACAACTTTTAGAGAATATAAAGTTGAGGGTGAGGCTCTTGAATTAATGATGGGCCTCGACGAGGGAAAACATGAATCTTTTGAAGAGTACGTCTTCATCTCTTGCGAAGCCCATTATCAAGAGAAAAAAGCAGCAGAAGAGAAAGAGAGAAAAGAATTCGAATTCAGATGTCTCGCCTCCGGAAAATGGTTTGAATATAAACTTCAAGCCAGCTCTCTAGCCGATGCCGAGCGTATCGGATGGGAAAAGTTAGCGCAGGACACTGCCCATTGGAAATATGGAAGTGCAAGAAGCTGGTCAGTTACCAGCTGGTCTTGCCAATAAAAGAATAACAAACTAAAGCTCCCACTATTGGGAGCTTTTGTTTCTTAAACCTAGAGTCCAAGCAATACTTTAATTGCTTAAACTAGCTTAGTGTTTGCTTTCGAGAAACGAACAAAGGGTAAGTCGTTACCTTATGGAACGCACCTTAGGAGAAAAAGAAAATGGAAAAACAAATAATTAAAACAATAGAAGAAGTAGACGACTTAATTTATCTTTACGATACTTATTACTTCGACTTGGATTCAAAGACCTTTCGGGTCGCAGATTTCGTGGAGGATTCAAAAGGCAACTGTTACCCCGACCACTGGTTAGAGTTTTCGGTAGAGGGCGAGGTCCTCGAGCACTTCTTAAAAGGACGGGGAACTCGGCTGTGCCGATAAAATGTCAGTAGATAACTGGGAGTGTTAATAACTGCTCCCAGTTTCCCTTAGTCTAAGCAAGATTTTAACTTGCTTTTGCTTACTTAGTGTTTGCTTTCGAGAACTAAATAGCTCGAGCCGACTCAGTCTAGATACTGATAGGTGGACCGAGCTG
>SABI01000756.1 GCA_009929055.1 Spirochaetia bacterium
CTTTTACAGTGCTATGCAGAACAGGAGGTGTTCAGGTTTTGGGAACTTCATTTAATGTCTTTTCAAGAGAAGAAAGATTTGATGTAGCTTGCATTACAGGAAGTGTCAAGGTAACTTTAACCGGAAACAGAGGTGTCAATCAGGTTATTGAAGAAGGAGAATCTGTGTATATGAATGAGCAGGAGGGCCTTACTAAATTACTTTCTCCTGAATCAAAAAGTGTCCCATCATGGATAAACAATGTTTTTAATTATAATTCAGCACCGTTAGAAGAGGTGATCAGAGAGATAGAGAGGCAGTATAATGTTAAAATAGAATATTCCGGAGATTCAGATGATATCTATACAGGCAGTTTCTCTTCCCAAGCAGATATTGACGAGTTGCTGGAAATAATATCACTCCCTTTCTCTCTTACGGTTAGCAAAGTTGAGAAAGATTACTATAAAATCAGATAGAGAACGAGAAGGTCTTTTTTTATATTGCTTACGATATTAGGGCACTCAATTTTGTCTGCTCAGGGGTTTCATTTGCAAATCTCTTCCAGACCATTGGGAGAGGCTCTCTCAAAAGTCAGTGAGCTTAGTGGAACTATGCTCTCTTTTAATCAGTCCGACATTGACAGGTATACCATCTCTTCAGATACAACTTTTAGTTCTGCTGATGACGCCCTGAGGTTTTTGCTGTCGGGTTTGCCATATAAAATTAGAAATATAAAGGGGGTTAGGGTAATTGTTCCATTATCAAAAAATTTAAGGTTAACAGGATTAGTTGCAGAAAAAGAATCCGGAGAACCCCTCTCTTTTGCATTAATTTTATATGATGAGAGGAGATATCTGTCGGATGAAAACGGGTATTTTACAATACCCATTTCAGAACAGAGTGGCGTTCTGAAGATAAGGTACATGGGATATAAAGCAAAAGATACAACGATATCAGCTTTTGACAGAGAGTTATCTATCTATCTGGAACCCTCTTCCACATTGTTAAAAGAGGCTACATTAGAGGAGTATGAAACGGGTAATTCATTACAAACCGGAGATCAACCGGCTCTTATCAAATTAAACCATATAG
>SABI01000757.1 GCA_009929055.1 Spirochaetia bacterium
TGTACTCGCTTTGTCTATAACTATTTCCTTAATCAAAGGCAAGAGCAATATAAAGAGGAAGGAGAGAGTGATAACTACTATGCTCAGGCAAAGACTTTAACTGAATTAAAGAAAAAAGAAGAAACCGCTTGGCTTAAAGAAGTAAACTCTCAAACACTTCAATTTGCTTTGCGTAATCTTGAAACTGCATACACTAATTTCTTCCAAAAGAGAGCGAAGTTCCCTAACTATCACTCAAAGAAAGGTAAGAATACATTTACCGTACCCCAATTTGCAACTATTGAAAATAGTAAATTGTGGCTACCTAAATTCAAGAGTGGTATAACTATCCGTCTGCATAGAGAAATCAAAGGTAAGATGGGCAAAGTTAGTCTAACTAAAACTCCAACAGGAAAGTATTTTGTATCAGTATTCACAATAGAGGATTATCAAGAACTTGCACCTGCTAATAAAGCAGTTGGTGTAGATTTAGGTTTGAAAGACCTACTGATAACATCTGATGGTGAAGTATTCAAGAATAATAGATACACAAAGAGATATGAGAAGAAACTTGCAGTAGCACAGAGACACCTCTCAAGAAAAAAGAAAGGTAGTAATGAGTACGAAAACCAAAGGCTCAAAGCTGCTAAACTCTATGAGAAGATTTCTAATTGCCGTATGGACTACTTGCATAAGTGTTCTCACTCTCTAATCTCTAACTACGACACCATTTGTATTGAAGACCTTAATGTGAAAGGTATGGTACGAAACCATAAACTTGCTAAATCAATTACTGATGCAAGTTGGGGGACATTCGTCACTATGCTAACATATAAGGCTAATTGGAATGGTAGAAATGTAGTTAAGATTGATAGGTTTTTCCCATCCTCTCAGACTTGTAATGTTTGTGGCTATCGTAATAGCGAAATAAAAGACTTGAAAGTAAGAGAATGGGGTTGCCCATCTTGCGGTACACATCATAATAGAGATGTAAATGCTGCTATCAATATCCTAAAATTAGGATTAAATAATATATCGGCAGGGACTGTCGATTACACCGATGGAGAGGATAGAAGACCTAATCTTTTGAAA
>SABI01000758.1 GCA_009929055.1 Spirochaetia bacterium
TAATCTTTGCTTCAGAAATAACTTTAGAGTAGTCTTGTTCACACTCAAATAGGTAAGTAGGTTCTTCAGCAATATGCATAATACCAAACACAGTCTCCACATCAAATAGTCGGCTTGGGACCAACATAACGAAAGAGCTGTCAGGATTGCTTAAATATTCCCGCATAACCTCAAAAGTGTCTTTATCGAATCGTATGTCTGTTGGGATACCAGTAATCACCTGTTTGCACTTAAAGTTGTCGCTCACCACGACTAAGCAATATTTATATTGAGGATGGTATCCTTTTATCATTCCGCTTCTGTAATAAAGCTCCATCAGTATACCTTAAAGACTTCGTATTCAACTTTAAGGATAGTCTTCTCTCTGACAAAGACGATTGCCTCTATCACATGTATATTGCTGTTCCAATGTTTGCCTACTAGCAAGCTTTCCACCACAGATTTGCCAGCATCACTGAGAAGATAAGAGTCTTTGATGTCTACTAGCATTGCTTGCTCAATAAGAGAAATAGATATATCATCTAACTCGTAAAATTCTTTTAATGTTTCGCCAATCTTTTTCATAGAAATGCTCCTATAGCTTTATACGCCCCTTTAAGAAAAGAGTCAATAGCACGCCTTCTTCTTCGGAGTTCTCGCCCTTTTATACAAGGAATAACTCTAGCCTTTGTTACTTGGTACATGGACCTCTTCATAAGGATTTTCCCCTCTCCCTGTCATGATGGTCTTACAGGCTCTTACTATCTTGCTAGAATTTCGTTTCATGTGTTTATCCTTTTCGCCACAAACAGTCTTGATTGTCGTATGCAGATATCAGTGTAAGCTCTCCATCATCTTCTACATACCAAATAGATACACCAGCATTAAGATGCTCTGGTTTTAAATCACGCTTAAGCGTTTTCTTATTCTCACAGGAAGCAATCTTCCTATCATCAATGATGGCAACATATAGCCCGTAATCAGCTTCGTCAGGTTCATATGAGGTTTGTTCATAGTCCTCGTTCTGGTCTAATTCGCTTTCTTCCAAAGGATTATTCATAATGTAGTCAGATGAGCCACGGCTATATAC
>SABI01000759.1 GCA_009929055.1 Spirochaetia bacterium
AGGGCTGACAAAGCAAAAAGAACCGACTGTAAGCGAATATGCAAAAAAATGGTTAAGTTTCATACAAACAAACAGAGCACCCTCTTATTATGCAAGCGTACGAACGATAATCAATGAAGTGTGTGAAAGCATAGGAGGATATAAACTCAAAGAATTAAGCCCTGCCATAATACAGAAATATGTAAATTCGCTTAGAAACAAGACAATAGTTAATGTAGTGGGTCAAGGCATCGGATTTAAAGAGGAAATGAAAAAGCAAGGCTTTTCTCAAGAAAAATTAGCTAAAATAAGCGGAGCATCTACTGCTACAATATCAGCAGTAAACGAAGGTTGTAGAATAGAGATAGACGGAGCAAAGAAGTTAGCAAAAGCTCTAAATAAGCCTGTGGGAGAGTTGTTTCAAGTAATCAAAGAGGAAAAGTCATATGAGAAATCAAGCTTGGCAAAACGGTGTAGAACATTAAGGGCGATGCTCTCAATGGCAAAGAAACAGCAGTATATTGAGCAAAACTACGCTAGGAGCGAGTATATAGACACCATACGAGATGAGAAGAAAGAAAAGAAATTCCTAGACGATAAGCAAGCTAAACAGCTGATTGAGGGCTTGAAGAATTATAGAGATATAAGGATAAAAACGGCGTTAATGACTCTGCTATTCACTGGTATAAGGCGAGGAGAACTGAGCGGCTTGGAATGGGGCGACATAGACCTAGAAGAACAGACTATCAGCATAAGACGCTCATGCTGTCAGGTAACAGGAATGGGCATTGTGACAGGTGACACCAAGACCCAAAGTTCAAGAAGAACCATAGCAATACCACAGGCTCTCGTACAGATACTCAGAGAATATAAGGAATGGTGGATGGAATACACAAAATCACTAGGTGATAGATACGATGGTATTCAAAGGCTGTTCATACAAGCAGACAGCAGGCAGCTCTACCCATCAACAATAGCTTATTGGCTGGCAAAAACGCTAGATGAACTAGGTATAGAACAAGTTAATGTCCACAGCCTCAGGCACACAAATATTTCTTTACAGATAGCAGCGGGAGTACCTCTTAAGAC
>SABI01000760.1 GCA_009929055.1 Spirochaetia bacterium
GTAGTGGTCTCTTACTATCGGGTATCCTATTGCAGGGCGAATAGAAGTAAAGCCCCATAAAGGATCAACAATCTGAGTGTGGAGGTATTCACTTAACGCTTCAGCTAAGCGGTCACTTAAGAGACTTAAAAGGAGAGAAGAATATTCATCTCCCTCTTCTTTAAATCGCTCTACTAATGAAGAGACATAAAGGCCACTTGTTGCAACAAACATCCCAATTGTATCTAATGAGGTATCACTGATGTAATCAGCAAGTGAATAAAAGATGCCTTCTTTATCGGGTGTTTGGCTTCTTAAAAAGGTAAAGCTTGTTAATTCATCCCCTTCTTTATCTAACACACTTATTGTTTGTTCATCCTTTTTGATAGCAGGAAAGAATCCAAAGACTACTTTTATTGATGAATTAATAGTTTCTAAGACCTCTTTTTTCTCCAATAACAGTAAAGCATCTTTTTTAAGAGTAGCAGCTTGTTCACTATTGTGGGGAACGAGCCATGCTTTTTCAAACATGTGCCAATTAATATAGTCAACAAGATGCTCGACTGATATCTTATTATGTACTTCTCTATAAGGAGTATTACTGTAGAGGGTTGGACTTTCCTTTATATGGCGCTTTTGTATTGCTCTTAAAAAAGGGGTAAGATGAGCTTTTTTACTCTCTAGCTCTTTTTGAATCTTTTCATATTCTCCATCTACCTCTTTTATGTACGATTCCTTTTGATTTGAACAAAGCTGTAAGGCAATTGAAACAGTACTACTCGCATCTATGCTATAGAAAGTCTTATAAGGATAAAGGGGATTCAGGCGTAAAGCTGTATGTTTTTTACTTGTTGTCGCCCCTCCTATAATGATGGGGATATTCATCCCTTCTTTTTCAAATAGAGAACAAACTTCTGCCATGTGAGTTAAGGAAGGGGTAATCAAGCCACTTAAAGCTACAATATCTGCATGATATTCTTTTGCTTTTTCTAGGATTGTAAGGGATGGAACCATAACGCCTAAATCAATGACTCTAAAATTATTACACCGTAATACAAGAGCTACGATGTTCTTTCCAATATCGTGAAC
>SABI01000761.1 GCA_009929055.1 Spirochaetia bacterium
CCAGAGGTAAAGGCAACTGGTTTAGCTAAATATAATTTTAAGTTAGGACTTGATCTCTCTGGTGGCACGCACTTAATCTATAAAGCAGATGTTTCTGATTTGGGACAAGGAAATATTAAAGACTCAATGGATTCTTTGAGAGATGTGATTGAAAGAAGGGTAAATGTCTTTGGTGTTTCAGAACCCGTAATACAAGTTCAAAATGCTGGATTTACTGGAAGTGGAGAAGAGAGATTGATCGTAGATTTACCTGGAGTGACAGATGTTGGAGAAGCTATAAAAATGATAGGTCAAACTCCTGTGCTAGATTTTAGAACAGAGAACCCTACATTTGATAGAACTAAAGAAGGGGCAGAGAATGCTACTTACGATGAGATGTTTGTTAAAACAGAACTTACTGGTAAGTACCTAGATAAAGCTACTCTTGAATTTAATCAAACAACAGGAGAACCTGTAGTTTCTCTCGTATTTGATGAAGATGGAGCAAAATTGTTCGAAAAAATAACTGGAGAAAACATCAATAAAACGGTTGCTATCTTTTTGGATGGGGCACCTATTTCTATACCTGTTGTTAACGAAGCGATTTCTGGAGGTAAGGCTCAGATTTCTGGTAATTTCACACCTACAGAAGCAAAGCTATTAGTTGGAAGATTAAACTCTGGAGCACTACCCGTACCAATCAGCTTGATCTCTACTCAAACAATAGGCCCATCACTAGGTGATGAAGCTACTACTGCTGGAATAAATGCTGCAATAATAGGATTATTAGCCATAGCAATCTTTTTGATCTTTTGGTATAGATTACCAGGTTTATTAGCTGTTATAGCTTTATCATTATATATTGTAGTGGTTCTATCTCTGTTCAAGGTAATACCTGTGACTTTGACGGCTGCTGGGATCGCTGGATTTATAATCTCAATAGGAATTGCCGTTGATGCTAATGTTCTTATCTTTGAAAGAATGAAAGAAGAGCTTCGTGGTGGTGATGGAGTCTCAGACTCAATACACCATGGTTTTAAGAGAGCTTGGTTATCTGTGAGAGACTCAAACATTTCAAGTATTATTA
>SABI01000166.1 GCA_009929055.1 Spirochaetia bacterium
TTCTCCAAGTGTGCAGTCTATCATCAAAGGGTACTGTTCTTGTGGAACAAGATAGTGAAGGGTTGGTTCTATAAGAACTGGGGTATGAACATATTTCATTTCTTGTTCCCCCCGTTATCGAGCATAATAGAGAGATTTTGAGAAGCTTTATTAAATAAGGGTTCACTTTCTTGTAAGAAAGTTTCATAGGCACTCACACTCCAAAGTTCCATATAACTACTAATACCAAGTAATACAGATTCTTCTTTTACGTTTAGTCCTATTTTTGCCCTGAGTTGTGGTGGAACTAATAACCTTCCAGCTTTATCAATTTCACATTCCATTGCTTGTCCTATAATAAAACGTTGCAACAGACGAGTGTCAGCGTTAAACATTGCACCATTGCCATCCATGATATTCTTTCTTACAAATTCAAAATAAAGGGGACTCATAATCCATAAACAGTTTTCTACAGACCTAGTGATGACGAGAGAATTCTCTCCATCTAGGGCATTTCTGAGCCTAGAGGGGATGAGCACTCTTCCTTTTTCATCAATAGTATTTCGGTATTCACCTGTTAACATCTCTATTCCTTTATAAAATCATATAAAATTTGGGAATAATTACCACAATCTACCATTAACTATACCCTTCCCCCCACACCAACTCAACCGGCAAAAATAACAATAGATAACTCTTTTTTATGCAACGAGACAAATCAACTATACATCTGTGGGTCAATATAGGTGAAAAATGGGATTTCTCTCCTAAAAAGTCTTGAGATAGGGAATAAAAAAAGGGTATTGTGGTGTATGGAGAAAGAGCTATGAATAGTATTGAAGAACCTACACGATATTTCGCTCGGTTAACTGAACAAGTGGGAATATTTGAATATATAGTGAAAATTAATGATATTGGATGCTTTGTAACAGATGAAGTAAATGATTGGGAAAAAGATGAAGATTATAAAGATGAAGCTTTAAGTAATACTCACATGTATGTTGAGTTATCCTATGATGAAGCAAAAGAATGCCTCATCATATGGAATAGAGAAATATAAAATATGTTAAAGGTGGATTCCAGTCTCTAAGCGTTATATCTATTACGAATAGAGTCAGCGTCAAATATGTTGTAATCAATGTCTGGAAAGATGTTGTCTCTCTTTTCTGATTTAACAAGCCATTCAGTATTTACTGCATTTTTACACATATGTTCATACACGACATTAAAGTTCTTTAGGTGATCAAGAAGCCTCTTCTTTGCGTAATTTGTACTTGTTCCATTGTGGATAATAAAAGGCCAATCGCTTGCCATCGCTAGGAGGACTTCCCTCGCTGCTTGATTTAAAAATCTTTGTTTTAATGAAGTCTGATGTGGGAATCTAATAGCAAGCTCTTCTATTCGTTCAATTGCCTTATGAATATGACGATACGACCACACATTAGCTCCATCTGTCCATACATCAGCATATCCCCCTTCTCCCCAACTACTAAAAGCGGGGGTAAGTTCTTGTGCATCAGGGTATTTGATAGTATAAGCAAGTTGAGTTTGTAAGGTTGTTTTTTCTGATACAGCTGCGAGTCTTATCACCTCTTCTAACCAATCAATGCCTTCATACCACCAGTGTCCAAATAATTCAGTATCAAAGGCAAGGGTATAAAAGGGGGACCTATCGAGATAGTTCTCTATCTTTTCAGTTTTTTTTGCAACTTCGTATAAGAAGTTTTGGGCATGTTCTTTTACCCTTTTGTTAGCTGCCTCAATATTATAGTATTGTTTGTCATTTCCTTTATTCGTAATAGCAAAGTATTTGAACCCAGTAAAGACTCTCACTTCAGGTTCATGGATATAAGGGGCTATATATTCTAAAGGAAGATCATAGCCAATATCTCTATAGAATTCTCTATATACAGGATCACACGGATAGCCTTCAACATTTGACCAAACGAGGTTTGTGAGATGGAAATCTCGGGCAAACCCATAGACTCCATTAGGGGTAACTATTGGGGCATAATTTCCCCTCTTAACAGGAGTCTCACTCAATGCTAATGCTTGGGCTCCAAGTTGGAAAAAAGGGAGTTCTTCCCCTTTCAAGTACTCTTCAAGGCCAGGATAATAGCCACATTCAGGGAGCCAAAATCCTTTAGGTCGACGCTTAAAGAAATTTATATGAGATTGCACAGCGAGTTCTACTTGAGCGTTCACCGCAGCAGGGTATTCACTATACAGGGGTAAGAATGCATGGGTAGCGGCAGTAGTAATAAGATCAAGGTGTCCACTCTCTTCTAAATCTCTAAATCCAGATAAAATATTACATTGGTAGAGTTCAAAATAGTCTTTTACATTATCTTTAATTTGATCTAAGTATCTATGGACTAAGGGGAGAATAGGAGGATTTTCTGTACTACAGCGTACAACTTCTTTTTCTCCAAGTTCTTGGTGTAGTCTGAGGTAATTAGTAAATCTTCCTTGTAGTATAGGATCTGCAAGCATCGTACAGAGGGTGGGAGAAATGCTCATAGTGAGCTTAAAAGGGATCTCTTCTTCTCTTAATTTCTTTAACATTCTCAAGAGGGGAAGGTATGTTTCACTAATTGCTTCAAAAAGCCAATCTTCTTCTAAAAATTTTGGATATTCTGGGTGTCGAACAAAAGGCATATGGGCATTAAGAATAAATCCGATTGAACTTTTTGCTGAAGGTTTCATAGTGTATTGCCTCTTATTGCATCTAGATTGTCAAATAACTCATGCATTGGAGAGGAATCAACTAAAACTCCCCCTTTAGTAACGATTGAAGAGAACATAAGATAAAAAGCATCCTCGTTTTCTAACAGTGCCTCTGGATTACGATAATAATACCCAGCACAGCTTTTCACCCTATTTGAAGAACACAAGATGCCACTTTCTCCCGTACTATCTGTATAGTGGAGAGAAACAAAATAGGTATTTCCTTTCTTAGGTAAATTCACTGTCCACGATGTATCTTCTATATCGACGCTAATGTCGAAACTATCTACTACTTTATCCCCATTCTCACTTTGATTAACTCGTAAGAAAAAGGAGACTGTTTTCCCATTCTTTGTTAATTTTTCCATCTCAGAGGGACATACACTCCAATAAGCGTGAGCCCAAGAGGGATCTTTTAATAAAAGGTGAATTGATGTTTCACTATACATATCAGGGAGGTCTACCACACCAGGAAGTTCCCCTATTTGGTAATCATTACTCTCTTCTACAAGTGAATTCAAAAAACGCTTTTGTGTTGAAGGAGAGTAGAGGGCACTCATAGTGGGTAAGCCCCTTCCAAATTCATCATAGAAATCATGAAGAGCCTCTATAAGGTCTTCCTGATTTAATTGATCTGCACCATCTATTCCATGCTTAATCGCAATATAACGTAACTCAGTCATAGATAAAGCTTCGATATTTGGTATGATCATATTCACTCCTATCATTGGTATATAAGAAACGTAGCGTTATAATAAGCTATGTTAGAGAAATCACCAAAAAGTGTCAACATAGATATGCATTCTTAAAGGGTGTGCCCCTCCTATTTGCTATTAAAAGGGAGATAAGAGGAATCTCATTACATACCAAGGTTGTTAAGAATACAGAGAGCTTGTCCCCGTAATTCATAAGGGACTAACACATGGTCATGATAATATCCAGCAATAATATTTGCACTTATCCCACTTCTTGCGAGAGCAGATGAGAGGTGGGCAGTTAGACCTACTGCAAGAAGAGAGGAGTGGACTTCACAGGTTATCAGAGCCCACGTATGGGAAAATGAAATAGGTATCTTGCAAGCTTCCCCTGTGGTAATAACAATGGTTAATCCCTCTTTTTCTCTCACTACGGCAAAAGGGGTAATCGATGATTCTACCCTCTCTACACACGCTATCACAAATTCATCATCGCTTAGATGAGCCTGTAATCTCTTTAGGAGTAGATTAAGCTCTTTCTCTCCCTCATATTCCATAATTATCTCCTCTTCTTTTATACATATACTATCTATCATACATGATTTCTAGTTTAGAGAGTGATACTGTTCATCTTTCTTTTATCCTTACACGCAAAAAGGGGCTCTTCTACTATGTTTTTATCCCCCTATTGTGATACTATACTTGACTATGAAACTAGAAAAAACATCCCTCATATTACATGGTCATTTTTATCAACCCCCAAGAGAAAATCCTCTTGTTGAAATAATTCCCCAGCAGAGTTCTGCTGCCCCTGCAGTAGATTGGAATGAAAGGGTTTATAGTGAATGTTATAGAACAAATGCCTACTCTCGCTACCTCGATGGGTTTGGCCATGTCCTGGACATCATTAACAACTACGAATACATTTCATTCAACTTTGGCCCTACCCTCCTTTCATGGATGGAAAAGCTCCACAACAGAACATATTTAAGAATTCTCGAAGCTGATAAAAAGAGTCTAGAGCGCTTAGGACATGGGAATGCGATTGCTCAAGCATATAACCACACAATCCTCCCCCTCTCTAAAGAGGAAGATATACGAATTCAAATACAGTGGGGTATTGAAGACTTCACCCATCGATTTAATCGCTCTCCTGAAGGAATGTGGCTTGGAGAGACTGCTGTTAATAAAAAAGTAATAGATCTTCTCATAGAACAGGGAATCTCCTATATTATTCTCTCCCCCTACCAAGCGGCAAAGATAGAAAATAATTTAGGTAAAATGGTTGATGTTCGCCCTTTTGAAGTTCCTTATAGTGAACCTTTTTTAGTTGAAGGAGAGAAAAATGGACCTATTAGTGTATTCTTTTACCACCCTGATTTAGCTTCACAAATAAGTTTTGGTCATATCTTACAAGATGCAGACCACATGTATAAGCAACTATATCAAATCAAGCAGGCTTTTCGTCCCCCTCTCATTCATACGGCAACAGACGGAGAAATCTACGGCCATCATGAACCATTTGGAGATATGGCCCTTGCAGCCCTTATTAAAAAAATAGGGCAAAAGGAAGATTTCTCTCTTACAAACTATGCAACCTATTTAGAGACCCATAAGGCTACAAAAAAAGCTATTCTCCATAAGGGAGAAGATGATAAAGGAACCTCTTGGTCTTGCTCTCATGGAGTTTCTAGGTGGTATAAGGATTGTGGATGCAACACAGGTGCCCTTGAAGGGTGGAATCAAAAATGGAGGACTCCATTAAGAGAAGCAGTTACCTATTTAGGGGATACCGTTGACCTCCTATTTGAAGAACAAGTAAAGATTCTTACAAAAAATACAATCCAAGGTCATGATCTTTTAGCTCCATATGCAAAAGTAATAAGTAATTTTATTGATAGTGATACATTCTTTGATCAATTAGCACAAAAAGGGGTAAAAATTACTGATAGAAATCTGCTCTCTAGACTCCTTGAAGGGCAAAGATTTAAACATTATATGTTTACCTCCTGTGGGTGGTTTTTTAATGACATTGGGGGAATTGAACCCAAACAGAATATTCAATACGGAATAGAGTGTGCAAAGATTTATCAAGAATGTAGTGAAACAGATCTTTTAAAAGAATTTCTCTCTATCCTTTCACATGCTAAAAGTAATCGGCGGAGTGACGGCTCAGGACGTGCTATTGCTCGAATAATCATGAATACCCCCCCAGGAGAAACGGAAGCTGAATTCAAACAGACTCACG
>SABI01000762.1 GCA_009929055.1 Spirochaetia bacterium
ACCTATTACCATGAATGATATCAAGGTAAGTGCAGAGGCTCTAGAATTTATGCTGGACAACTTTGATGATGTGAATGAGTAACTTATAAGCTTTATAGAGAGGATTCATTCTGGATAATCCTCGAGTAACTGGAGGTAAAATGAAGAAGATATTGATAGTACTATTGCTTATACTTTCTTTGACTGGATGCGACTCTGGTGCTATTGTGCATGATGAGTATATCCCATCATATGGCTTGATGTCAGTAGACAAGAAAAGAGATGATGTTGCATATCAAATAAGCATAAAGAATGCAATAATTACAATGCTATTTTCAGAAACTATCATTGTTCCAATTTTATATCTTTTAGAGTATGTGTATATTCCTGTGGAGGCTAAATAGAAATGAAACTTCCTTATATCAAAGCAAAGAAGCTTTACTCTGAGGTTTGGCTTAAAGGATATTATCTGTATGATGAAAGAACAAGAAGACACTCAATAGTACAGACTAATCATGATGATTTTAAAATCATCGGAATAAATCCAGCTACAATTTCAAATTATACAGACTTTGATGCAAATAGCAGAAAAGAAATCTATGAGAATGACATAATTAGAATTACTGACTTGACCATGAGAGAGTCTTTTAAAGCTTTTAAAAAAGGAAGTGAGTTAGTTGATAATCTTGTTACTAGAACTTATCTGGTCTTCTGGAATAGGACTAAGTGGTCTGTAAAACTTCTTTCTAAAGACTTGATAGGACAAAGAGACATCATATTTGATTTTCCTACAGAGAATGTAAAATATGAAGTTATAGGGAATAGGTTTGATAATCCAGAATTATTGGTAAATTAAGGAAGTTTTTAGATATACTCTTATTATAAGGAGATTTCAAAAATGAGCGAATATCCATATCATACTATTTCAGAATATCATCCTGAAGATCTTACAGAAAGAGTAAAGGTATTCTTAGAACAAGGCTATGATATTCTTAATGGAGAAGTAAAATTGTCTTTGTCAGGGTCTCTTTATTCTAAAGACTACAGAAATTGGTCATCAACTCCAGAATTGGCCTATTCTGTTA
>SABI01000763.1 GCA_009929055.1 Spirochaetia bacterium
TAATTAGATATGGAAAAAACATTCACTGCCCCATTAGCTTCTATTGAGATAAATGGGATAAAGGTTGGACTTATCAAAGACATCTCAGCTACAGAAAATATTCAGAGGGGTGAAGTTCAAGGTCTTGGCTCTCTAAATCTTCAAGAGGTTCCTGCACTTTCAATGAGGTGTACTTTTACAGCTTCAACATATATGATCAAACTCTCAAAGTTTGGTACTATAAAGGACCCATTTTGGCCTGTAGATGCTAAAGACCCTAAGAAGTTAATTGATACTCTTCTTCTAGGGGAGAAGCCTGTAAGTATTCATATTTACAGAAAGACAGCAGGAGCTACAGACGAAAACAGTATTATCACAGAAGAAGGTCCAATGTCAAGAGTAGCAGTTATTGAAGATTGTTATCTTGATAGTAGAACCTGGAATCTCTCAGAGGGTAATGTTTCTGGAAAGAACATTTCTGGTCGTTATCTTACTCCAACAAACTTAGTATAATAAAATAGATCAACATGAGTCAAATTGTTACAAAAAACATTGTTTTCAGAGGCAGAAATCTCTCTCTTAAGTACCCTACTGTAGGGCAGATGATTGATATTAAGGTTATTGAACAGCAACTCTCTAGAGGTACTTTTAAGGACTTACTTTTGGGAACTGGGGAGGATATAGATGTTTATATTTATATCAGAACCTTTTCTCACATTAAAGTTCTTTTGCCTGAGTTAATTGGTGATCTAAAGGTGGATTCACTTTTAGATCTTTCAATTGATGACTATCAAGAGCTGGTAGATCTTTACTCAAATGAAATTCAGCCTTGGTTACAGAGCTGGCAGCAGAGTCTTAGAGAGAAGATGAAGGCACAGAACAGTGGAACCGATAAAAAGTAAGGAAATCGATGTAGAAAGTCTACAAGATTTAGTATTGCGTTGGAATATTGATTTCCCTATTGATAGGTGGTGGAGAAAGTTACATGACGTTTCTTTCAACTCTGAACGTCATAGGGAAATTTCCTTTATTGATATGTTTATTGAGTGGCAAGAAGAGGTTATGTTTGAAGAGCTTAGTCAG
>SABI01000764.1 GCA_009929055.1 Spirochaetia bacterium
GAGGTAGGGAAGATTCTATGAAGCAATTCCTAGAAGAAACAGGAAGAACTAGGCGTAGTAACAGGGAAATGATATATGCTTGACTATTGTAGACACATGATGTACCCTTTATCTATGATAGGAATATATAAAATTACTAACAAAGTTAATGGGAAAATGTACATAGGCAAATCTATAGACATTGAACGCAGATGGGCTGAAGAGCTGAATGGACAAGTAAACGAACATTTAAGAAGGTCTTTTTCCAAGTATGGAATACATAGCTTTGACTTTTCTGTGATTGAGTTATGCAAAGAGGAAGAGCTTGACGAAAAAGAAATGAAGTACATATCGCTATTCAAGTCTCATAACAAGACTTTTGGGTACAATAAAACACTTGGTGGTGAGGGTGGCAGATGGAATGATGAAATGAGGGAAAAAGCATCAAAAAGAATGAAAGGTGCTGGAAACAATTTCTACGGTAGACATCATTCTGAAGAAACCAAGAATAAAATAAGTGAAGGAAGAGTTGGTGAGAAGCATTGGCATTATGGTGGTAGTAATTCAAAAGAGACTAGACATAAGCAATCAATTACAAAGATTGGAAAGCTAAATCCAAATGCAAAGCCGGTTTATCAATACAAACTAGATGGCTCATTAGTTGGAGAATATGACTGCGTTGCAGACGCATCAAAGATTACTGGAATTGGGTATAGTGCAATAAAGAATTGTGCAGTAGGAATTACACTTACTGCTGGTGGTTATGCTTGGTCGTATGGAGAATTTCGAGATGTTGATTATACAAATAAGCGACTGAAGAAAGTCAGGTGTATAGAAACTGGAATTGTTTACGAATCAATAAGTGAAGCTAGTCGTGCTTGTGATATAAGAATTATTGATATTTCTTTGGTTTGCAGGGGAAAGAGAAAAACTTGCAAAGGATTACGATTTGAACTTTATTCCTAGGAGGAATACATGAAAGACTATTTGAGATTGTTTCTAATGGCAGACGGTGGCAATGATGGTGGAGAGACTACCAAAGAAGAAACCAAAGAAACCACTACCACAACCGAAACACCCAAG
>SABI01000765.1 GCA_009929055.1 Spirochaetia bacterium
TACTTACATAATGAATTTGCTTATCTCTGTACTTATTGGCTATATAGTAAGAGCTAAGCAACCTTCCACACCATCCTTCCGAGCTAGTCCATATCCAAATCTCGTCTTTGTGCATATTAGGTAATACAGCATATCGCTCCATAAGCCATGCACTGGCTAGTGGACGAAAGTTTGACAACACCTGTGCATCAACAAATCTAGTTGAAGAGCCTAATCGAGTGATTGTAAGGTCAGCACCAAAAGCTAGTGTCTTACAACAGACCTTATAACAGTAAGCAATATCCTCAAGTCTCTCTTTTACGGACTTTGGACCTTTATGGACTACTGTTACAGCCATCAAAGACTCTTTAATAAAGGAGTTTAGGAACCCTAGCCCCTGTCCATTCTTGACAAGCTCTTTTTCTTCTTCGTCATACACCAACTCAAGATTAGTGTTTAGGAAGTTTGCTAAGGCTCTAAGGTCAATCTCAGACTTGTTACCCCAAACCTGCTCGGCTTTAACCTGTAAATACCTTGCAGATGCGTGTAATGCATCCACAAACTCTTGCTCTTTCATATACTTGAACTGGTTTAAAAGAAAAGGTAACTTACTCTTAAGTCTCTCGTAACAAGCTTCTGCGTACTCAGCGCCTAGGAATTTATCCTTCATAGACTTAAGTAACTTCTTATCCACTTCGTTACGTTCTTCAAATATGCCGGTTACTTTTTGTTTAACAGGTGATGCCACTATATTGTCCTTATAATCCTAAGGCTACCTTAGGGTTGTTTTTGATTTGTTCTTGAATATCCCAGACTTCGTCCAATTCGAGGTTTCCTTGAATTTGAATACCTAAGGAAACAGCAACGTCTTTTGTAATCACTTCTGGCCACTCGACTTTAGGTATAGCGTAATGCAACACCTTAGCTAAATTCAATACAGTTAAACCAAACTCTGTCTCTAATTCAGCCCAATCAGTCTCGTCGAACCCATTGCCTTTTGTCTGGACAAAGACATCGATTTGATATTCATTAGCATATTGAGGTGTATGTGCAATATCAATCAGGACATCATAAAAGCC
>SABI01000766.1 GCA_009929055.1 Spirochaetia bacterium
ATGATCTTCTTTTCATTGCCTGCGAGATCACCAACGGTCAAATTGATCTGAGCTAATGCGATCCTCATAATATCCTTAAAAAATTCCTATAGATCCTATTGGCGGCTCTGTTAAAAGATCCTTTATGCGAGGCATACGCCAATAACATTTCTTTTACTGTATCATTAATGATAGATTCATCTTCATGTTTATATTTCCTTACCCACGTTTCAATATCTTCCTCCCTGATCTCAACATGAAATTGTAAGCCATATGCGGATTTCCCTATCTTAAACGCCTGATGCGGACACATCCTTGACTCTGCCAAAAGAACGCCTTCTTCAGGCACTTCGAACATATCCTCATGCCATTGAAAAACATCTATTTCTTGTTCAACTTGAGAAAAAAGCGGATCTCCTTTACCTAAAGGAGTAAGGGTGGCCTTAGAGAAACCTATTTCTTTATAAGGAGACCGAACAACCTTAGCTCCACAAGCCTTAGCTAATAATTGCGACCCTAAACAGATCCCTAAAAAAGGGATCTCACGTCTAATAACATCTTGGATCAACAACGTCTCTTCTTTAAGAAAAGGATATTTCTCTTCTTCATAAACGTTCATGGGGCCACCTAAACAAATAACCGCATGAACATGATCAAGGGTCTTGGGCAACTTATCACCCAAAGACAGGTCAATGATCTTTAATAAAGAGCCCTGTTCTTTTAAATATTCACCTAAAGTCCCAGGGCCCTCTATATCAATATTCTTTACACAAAGGATCATTATTAATCAGGATCTACGAATCCCCCTCTGCAACAGCTTTTAAACGCATCTAAAGCATAAACAACATTTGTGCATATGATGGGAACGGCCACGCATCCTCAGGAACACGACCTTCTAAAGCGTCAACGGTCTCCCGAAGAGAGAACATAGCTTGTTTTGTTTTCAAAGCATCTTTCTTTTCAAGACACTTTTCAAGAACTTCTATTTGACCTAAAGCCTCTTCTGACAATTTGGTGATCTCTTTTAAAAGCTTCCTTGATGCATTTGACTTAATCTTATTAATGGATTCCACAGAAC
>SABI01000167.1 GCA_009929055.1 Spirochaetia bacterium
GGGTACTACTATGCTCTACCAGAGAATGATTTAATATCTGAATCAGAAAAGTCTTATATCCAAGATGTACGAAGAGGGGTCCTCTCTATTGAATTTAGCCAAAATTTTGGAGTTATAAAAACTCGCAGTGGTCATGCTAATTCAGTTGCCCTTGCCCTTGATATCCTTGCTTTACCAGAAATATTAGGGACATTGGCAGGAGATGATACAATTTTTGTAATATTGAGAGAGGGAATGTCAAAAGAAGACCTCTTAGAAGGTTTCAAGATGAGAATCCCAGAAATTGACGGATAACAGATTCATTTATTGTTAAAAGAAAGCTATCATTATATAATTACCTCGTTATAATTTGCTATTAGGAGTCATACATGAAATTTAATAATCTAGATTCACTCAATTCCTTTTCTACATTAAAAGATCTTCCAGTTATTGAAGTAAAAGCATTACTTACAAGTGAAAGGATTGCCACTTCTTTTATTCCCTTAGGAGGAGGCCTTACCTACAATTATAGTGCACTTCCTGTAAGTGAAAAACATATTGCGACACTTCAAGACCTCGTCAACGAGCAACAATTAATTGAAAAATATAGAGCACTTCTAGCTGGTGAGATGATGAATACTGGAGAGAATAGGCTTGTATTGCATCATTTGACTCGTGGGAATGTATTGGGAAGTGAAAATAAAATTATTGCTGACTCTGTAGAAAAAGGGGATTTTTATCTACAAGAAGCAAAAAGAGTCGCATCTTTTGCAACAAAAGTTCGTAATGGAGAAATTACTGGCTCTACTGGAAAAAAATTCAATACCGTTGTTCAAATAGGAATCGGGGGAAGTGATTTAGGGCCAAGAGCTATGTATCTAGCCCTTAAAGGATGGGCAGAAGGGGAAAATAAATCTCTAATAGATGCAAAATTCATTAGCAATGTAGACCCTGATGATGCTGTTGAAATTCTTAGTACAATTGATATCGAAACAACACTTTTTATCCTAGTTTCAAAAAGTGGAACAACTCAAGAGACTCTTACGAACTTTGAATTAGTAAAACAGGCAATTAATAATTCTCACATCAAAGGAATAGACCCCTCTAAACACCTTGTTGCAGTAACAAGTAACACGAGTCCTTTAGCTACATCAAAGGATGTTATGGATGCTTTTTATATTGATGATTATATTGGGGGAAGATATTCTTCAACGAGTGCTGTTGGAACCCTTATCCTATCAGTAGCCTTTGGTTCAGAGGTGGTAGACCAATTTCTCCTAGGGGCACACGAAGCCGATGTAGCTGCCCTCGAAGAAGATATCACAAAGAATGGAGCTCTCCTTGATGCCGCAATAGGCCTCTACCTTCGTAACGTACTAAGCTATCCTAACACGGCCATCCTCCCCTATTCACAAGCCCTTTCCCGTTTTCCAGCCCATCTCCAACAACTCGACATGGAAAGCAACGGGAAACAAGTAAATAGAGATGGAAAAGATATTTCGTACTCAACAGGACCTGTAATTTTTGGAGAACCTGGAACTAATGGGCAACACTCTTTTTATCAACTACTCCACCAAGGGACAGATATTATCCCCCTCCAATTTATTGGATTTAAAGAGAGTCAAAGGAAACAAGATATCCTTTTTGATAATTCTACAAGTCAAGAGAAACTAAAGGCTAATCTTATTGCCCAAATTGTCGCATTTGCTTTAGGAAAGAATGAGACAAATAGCAATAAACAATTTAATGGAAATAGATGTTCATCCCTTATTTATGGAGATAGACTCACTCCAAAATCTCTAGGTGCCTTACTTGCTCACTATGAAAATAAAGTAATGTTCCAAGGATTTTTGTGGAACATTAACTCTTTTGATCAAGAAGGGGTGCAACTTGGGAAAGTGCTCGCTAAAAAAGTTCTAGATGGAGCACAAGGGGATGAGATTCTTACTGCATTTATGAAAATTCTCTCTTAACATATATCAACTTCTTTCATATAAGGATCTGGTGAGTTACTCATGAGATCCTTTTTTGTCGACAAAAAACCCCCCGGGGAAAAGGAGGTTAAACCCGAGGGGAACAAAAAGGAGGTTATGAAAAGTTAATATATGGATTGTCGTACTACGGAAGTTGTACACCAAATATGAATCCTTTCGTGGAGAAACATAACGATTATATATAAAAGAATCAAGCAATTTTGATTAAATTTTTGGGGTTTAACAAAATAATTTCAATAATATCAAATTTATTGAATAGTTTATTTCTACTTTTCATATATTAAGACAAAACAGTAAATAAGTCACACTAAACACTTATTAAATATAATATTTTCACATTAAAAAGAGCTATAAAAGAAACATTACTCTCTCATAGCTCCGCCAACATACGACTTCTTTGAATTATTTATTTTTCAAAGAAGCAGGCTGTCTTGTGTTCTCAAGGACATCCCTCCATAGAGACCCTTCAGGATTAACATGGTTTCTTTCCGAAACGGCAACTCTAATGGGAATATGGACAAATTTATTATTCAACATAGAAATTAATGTCTGAGTTTTTCCAGCCATTGCTGCATGTACAGCATGAGCACCAAGGCGAGAACAATAAATTGAATCATTTGGGTTCGCTGGTGCACTACGAATAATATAGGATGGATCGATATATTTCAGGCTCATTTCTATCTTCTGTTCCTTAAAGTATGCGGTAATTTTTTCTTTCAAAAAGATTCCAACATCTCTAAATTTCACATTACCAGAAGCATCTTTTTCTCCTGTTTGTTCTACAAGATGTTGACCAGCTCCTTCAGCAACTAAGATTACAGCATGTCCTCGGTTAAGTATTCGAGTTTTAAGATGAGCTAAGAGTCCATTAGGGCCTTCTAAGTCAAAGGGAGTTTCTGGTATGAGACAAAAGTTTACATCACTCATGGCAAGGGCAGTACTTGCAGCAATAAATCCAGACTCTCTTCCCATTACTTTCACAAGACCAATTCCATTTATAGAAGCTTTTGCCTCAGTATGAGCTCCCCTCACAGAGGGAACAGCTTGAGTTACTGCTGTATCAAAACCAAATGAAGTTTGAATGAAAGAGAGATCGTTATCAATAGTCTTAGGAACACCAATAATAGAAATTTTCAAATTTCTTTTCTTGATCTCTTCTCCAATTTCATATGCTCCTCTGAGAGTTCCATCTCCCCCTATAGTAATAAGGGTATTAATGTTTAATCTCTCTAATGAATCAACAATCTCTTCAACTTGATCTCCACCTCCACGGCTAGTGCCTAAGATAGAGCCCCCCTTTTCTTGAATCTCATCAACAACATCAGGGTTTAGCTGTAAAAGGGGGTAAGGGGAACTTTCAAGTAAACCTCTGTATCCGAACCTAATTCCAGAAATCCTTCTCACCCCATATCGATACCAGAAACACCTCACTACAGCACGAATTACGTTGTTCAATCCGGGACAAATACCACCACAAGTAACAATAGCTGCATGAACATGAGGAGGATTAAAATAAATTTTTTCTCTAGGACCAGCAATTTCTACGGAGTCATGAAATTCTCTAATTTCTTCTCCCTTATCATTGATATAGGCATCAATTCCATAGAGAATACGACGATTCTCACATACATAATCAGCAAGACCGTCATCGGAGGTTGATGACATCTCTATCGGAGATGGGATTTTTGCAATTCCAAGGTTGTTAATTGTAAAATCGTACTTTTTCTTTGAAACGTGTGTATCCATTACATCACTCCTTTTCGTTTGAGCCAAATTCTTCAATTAGATTCTCTACTTTATCAGAAAACTGTATAAATGGGGAGAGCAATAAATCTTTAGCACTATTTTGAAACGAATCATACAAGATTAAAAAATTTTCTCCAAAAGGGGTAAGAGAGGAACCAATGTGTTCTGCTCCCCCTTTTTTTCTCTCAATAACATCTACTGACAACTCTTTTTCAAGTTTCTGAATCATTGCATATGCTTTAGAATAAGAAATTCCCAACTCTTTAGCAGCAGAAAGGAGAGAGCCTTGCTTTTCGATCTCTTTCAAGAGCCAAAGGACCCCTATTCCCATAAATTTTTCACCAGCAGAATTTACTACATACAATTTTGTTTTTATTTCCATAGGCTTCTTGCTCCTTCATATAAGGTCTCTATGAGAGTATCTATTTGTTCAATATTTACAGCTGAATAGGCTATTCGAATAAGATGTTCTCCTACAGACACAACACCTATTCCATCTTTTAATAACATTTTTCTCAGCTCGCCGGCATCTCCTTTGTAGTAAAAAGAGATAAAATAACCACTATTTGCAGGAAGAGGAACAAGGATTGGATCATGAGAGTAAGATGCAATTCTTTCGAAAATTCTTTCATATCTCATTTTCATTTCATCCTTGGTCTTTTTAATTGTTATACTATAAGAAGAACTCTTCATAGCCGAAATGAGGAGTGACTGACTTACCATCGAAGCACTAGAAACAGAACCCCTAATAGCCCCTTTTGTCTTTTCAATAAGGGCCTCATAATGTTCTTTAGTGAGATTTTTTCCTCCATATGTGATAAATCCAACCCTAAAACCCCACACTAATGATTCCTTAGTAGCAGCATCACACTTTACTGCTAATATGTTTTCATGCAGGCTGGCAATAGAGGAAAAAAGAGAGTACTGAGAACAGGTTTCATTATGAAACAGGCCAAAATAGGCATCATCTACGATTACAAGAATTTTCTTTCCTTTATGAGCAAGGTCTAAAATCAAATGAGTAATTTCTTCCATTTCTTTATCACTTGGGGTGTACCCTGTTGGATTGTGAGGAAAGTTAAAGAGAAAGACTAATTTTTCCCCTTTCATCTCTTTGCATGGTTGCTCCCAATTGGTTATATCAAATAGACCAGAGTCATTAAAAAGGGGGAGATTATGGATCTTTGCTTGATGAGTTACCTTAAAGATAAGATGATAATTATCCCACGACGGGTCAATTATAGCGATATCTGTTTCCTCATCAATAAAGAGCTGCCCAATAATAGAAATAGCATGAGTGAGGCCACTAGTGACAACAGGAAGTGAGTGGGAGGTGAGTGCAAGAGGAGGATTCTCCTCTTCTATATGATTATTCCACATATTTCTTAATGAAAGGACCCCTGCTGTGGGGGCGTAGGAAACCATTTCATCACTACTTACTATGGGAGAGAAGGTATTAAAGTGGGGATGAGTAATGTAGTGTCCATCTTGAAGAGCAACTCCTGCTGTTGCATTAATGAGACAATTTTGTGCTATAGCATCTTGGCTCTGCTTCACTATTCCTTTAGGGAAGTAGATCCTTTTTCCTAATGGACTCAACAGAGATCCTACTACTGTTGCCTTTAAGGTGGTATTTAATTCTTTAGCTATATCTATCACTTACCATCTCCTTTCAGCATCTCAATAAATTCTTCTTCAGTAATAATCTGTATATTTAGCGATGTAGCTTTTTCAATCTTTGAGCCCCCATTTTCTCCACAAAGGAGATATGTGGTCGATTTTGAAACGCTTGTTGTTACTGTAGCTCCCCGTTTTTCTAATTCTACTGCAGCTAAAGAACGAGGGGCAAAGTTGGTAAAAGAGCCTGTAATCACCCATGTCTGACCAGCAAA
>SABI01000767.1 GCA_009929055.1 Spirochaetia bacterium
GAATTAAAGTCTCTTTATTCTCAGACTGCAAAATGGTTGACTGAGCTTATTGCCCGAAAGCTCCCAGAGGGAGTTGATATAGATAAGGCGGCAGAGCTTATGTCAAAGTTGAGAGGAGGTAAGTCCAGTGAAAAGTGACTCTAAAGCTGTAAAGACTATGATAGTTCAGGCACAAAGATTTATCCCTTGCAATCAGCTTTCACAGTATGTTGAGACTATAAAAGAGATGGGAGTTTCTGAGGAACAGATTCGTAAGTATAGTAGTGACTATTTGCTTGCTAACACTAACAGACTTTCAGATGAGGAGGACGAATAATGAAGCCTTTGTTTCAGGACTATACCTCCGCAAATGATTACGAAAAAGCGGGAGTCAAGTGGTGTGTTCCAATGACAGCTAAAGAGATAGAAGATGAAGAAGCACAAGACCTTGCACTCAGAGATGGAGATAATATAGTCGAAGAGAAGCTTGATGGGACTCGTGCTACTCTTCATTTCTTCCCAGACCATGCCCGTGTATTTAGTCGTAGAGTAAGTGAAAAGACAGGGTGGTTTTGTGAGAATAGTGATTCACTACCCCAACTGAGGGACTTAAAATTTCCTCAGATTGATGGGACTGTTCTTGACGGAGAGATGAGAATACCTAAAAGACCTTTTAAAGATGTAGCCAGTACTTTGAATTGTGTGTGGGAGAAAGCCATTCAAAGACAAGAAGAACTCGGTTACATAGTCTTTAGAGCATTTGATATTCTGTATTATAAGGGAGAGTGTGTAGAAGATTTACCACTCATGCAGAGAAAAGAGTATTTGCGGAAAGCTGTTGAAGAGATAGCAAGTCCTTATGTAGAGGAGTTGAAATATTACTCTTGTGATAGAAAAGTTCCTTTGATTGTAACAAGGACTAAGCTTCTGAGACTCCTAAAAAGTGAATCAGAATATGGTGATATTTACCCTACCTTGTATGCAGAGATTAAGAGTAGAAAGTCCAGAGAAGTGTATGAGGTCAATTTCTTCACCTTTACTCCTAAAGCCTACTATGAGTACATTGTTCTTACGGG
>SABI01000768.1 GCA_009929055.1 Spirochaetia bacterium
CGGCTTAACTGATCTTGCTTCAGCAGAGGGGGCATATAATATGGGAGGTTACGCTTGGTCAAGTCACATTGGTTGGATTAACTTTAGCTGTGAAAATGAAAGTGAATGTGCAACAAGTGACTTTGGTGTGAATATCGGACTAGACAATGTCTTGACTGGGTATGCTTGGTCAGGTGAAACAGGCTGGATTAGTTTTAATGCATCGGATTTAACGGGTTGCCCAAGCGGTAGTTGTAGTGCTAATTTAGTAGGGAATAAAATTACTGGCTGGGCAAAGCAAATAAGGGTAACTGACGGAACAGGGTATTATTGTGAAAAGATATATTCAAACTTAGTTGAGGTGTTTAAGCCAATATGGAGAGATGTTTCGCCTTTTTAATAGATGAATAATAAGGCCCTTGCTACGGCAAGGGTTTTTTATGATAAAAAGGTAATAAAATAAAAGATTAACATTGAATTTTTGGTAATATAATCTTAGATAAAAATCAAGAACCTTGAAATTAGAATATTGATACAGAATCACACGATTATTTTTGTGCCAAATTTTCATATTAAAAATATGGAAACACAAATAATCATAATGGTAGCGGCAATAGCGCTATTATTAGGTGGAGTGGTTGGATACTATATCCGACAATCTATTGCAAGAAAGCGTGCAGGAACAATCGAATCAGAGCTTAGTAAGAAGATAGCCCAAACCAAGCAAGCTGCAGAAGAGATAATGACTAAGGCTAAAGAAAAAGCAGAAGAAACTGAGAAAAAGACATCAGAAGACTTAGAAGAAAGACAAAAGATAGTCATTAAAGCAGAGAATCGTCTCTTTAAAAAAGAAGAAGAAATAGAGGACAAGCAAAAAGAAGTGGCATCTAAGGAAAAGGAGGCAAATGAAAGAATAGAGAAGCTAAGAGAAATCAAAACAGAGATAGAAGAGAAGAGATTGGAGGTGACATCAAGGCTAGAGAAAATAGCAGGACTAAGTAAAGAGAGGGCTAAAGAGGAGTTGTTAGAAAGAGCAGAGAGGGAATACGAGGCATAGGTACTAGAAAGGATTAGGA
>SABI01000769.1 GCA_009929055.1 Spirochaetia bacterium
GCTGAATATGCTGGAGACAAAGCTGTTTGTACAGTAACTTGTTCTTAAGAAAGTAGCATGATGAGAGACTGAAAAATGCCTTTCTGATTGCATATTAAGGAGGTCTTGTTTTGATTAAAATTACAAATGGTGCTACAATCATTGAAGTAACAAGAGGTGCTTATGATAGTATCTACAAACTTCAAGGTTTTAGACCGTTCAAAGTAAAAGAAGAAAAGGTTGAGACTAAGCCGGTTATTGAAAAGAAGCATGACGAGTTCGAAGAGTTATTAGAAAAGCCTATTGGTCAATGGACTAAGAAAGAAGTAAAAGACTTTGCTACTGCTAAAGGCATTGACTTGACAGATACGAAGAACGTTAACGAAGCTAAAGAGTTGATTAAAGAATTCTTGAGTGAATAATGAAACGTAGATATCAATTATCGCCAAGTGATTTAAAATCGCTGAAGATTGAAGTTTTAGAAAATAAAGCTCCATTCTTTACTGATGATGAGTTAGAATACTACTTTGATAAAAACAAAGGAGACTTAAAAGCGACAATCTATGAGTTGCTTATTTTGAAGTCAGAAGACTCATCTATCTCTGTTAGCGGTTTAACTACTCAAGATACGTCATCTTACTTTAAGAGGTTAGCTTCGAAGTATAAAACTTTTAATTCTGGAATATTGAAAGGAAACTGAAATGCTGAACACTAAGTTTGAAGCTTATAAGATTAAGCGTGAAATTGAACGAAGTGGAAGAAGTTTTCTTGTATTTAGACGGAAGGAAAATGACTACGGAGAACCTTCTGGAAAGCATTTTCTCGTTGGTGGTTTTAGAGGACTATATCATGAAGTCAATACAAATGTGACAGGGCTTGGTAATGGTTCTAACAACAATTCTACTTTTAGAGCAAGGAAAAAGCCAGCTATACTTTGCTTGTTAGAAGACATAAAGAATATCAAAGTTCAAGTGAATGATTTTGTTATACTGAATGAAAAAACTTTTCGAGTAGATGTAGCAAAAGACATTCAAGAACTTGGAATTGTTTGTGATTTGATATTAGAGGAAGTAAT
>SABI01000770.1 GCA_009929055.1 Spirochaetia bacterium
ACCTTTATCCCCTCAATATCAATTATCATACCCCATTACAATTATACGCTAAAAGGGGGTGCCCATAGAAAACACAACAAAACTACAGGCACCCCTGACCAACCCAACATACAAGACCAACCAACTAACTCTCTACAATCTTTATGTTCTCAGGAAAAGCATCATATCTATAAAATTCATACTTAGCATTATTAGAAACATACACTTTCCTTAAATAGTCACAACCATAAAAAGCCTTATACCCAATACTATTGACACTTTTTGGTATCCTAACCACAGCTAATTTCTTACACCCATTAAAGGCATTATCGAGTATCACCTTCACACCTTCTTCTAAAGTAAGTTTACCTAATCTGGTGCAGCCAGCAAAAGCACGGGCACCTATCTTCTCCACATTACCCGGAATCACAAGAGATACTAATCTCGTGCAATTAGAGAAAGCTGACCTACCTATCACAGATAGACCATAAGGGAACTCTACATCCTGCAAAGAAAAACACCTATTAAATGCCATCTCTTCAATCTTGCCACTCCAGTTAGTAGAAAACTCAACACGTTGTAACCTACCACACTCACCAAAACAGTTATAAGGAACTATGGAACATGACGAAAAGTATCTTAAATGTCTTAAAGAATCACAATGCCAAAAAGCACTCTCTCCTATACTGGAAACACTCTCAGGGATAGTTAAAACTTCTAAACCTGTACAATAACAAAAAGCTCTATCACCTATACTCTTTACTCCCCTACCAAAAACAACGTCTGTAATTCCTTTACAAGCAACAAAAGCCTCTTCATCAATATGTACTACATCTTCAGGGATAACAAACCTTCCAGAAACACTGTTGTCTACTTCAAGTAAGACTCCATTCTTAATACTACAATACTCCCTAATATCTTCACCTGAATCTTCATTCAGCATCTTATTCAATCTCTTTAACTCTTTCATAAATCAACCTCTAAAATCACGCAGTGTACACTGCGCACCGTACTTAATATAGACGCTCAAACTGAATGCACCCTGGAATTTTTTTTTCATTCCATACTTAAATAG
>SABI01000771.1 GCA_009929055.1 Spirochaetia bacterium
ATATAGGCCTTGAGAAGGTTTGAGATACTTTATTGTATTCATGAAAAGGATTAACTTATTGTCCATTCAAAGCACCTCACCTAATCTTTAATGTTTCACTGACTCTTTATCAGTTTTTTTCGTTCCAGTCCCACCTTCAACAACACCATCACTTCTAAGAACACTAAATATCGTCCCAAAGAAGCATCTGACATCCATCATGAAACCAATCTTCTCAGCGTACTCTCCATCAAGTCTAGCTTTCACATCAATCTCAAGTTCATCTCTACCATTAATCTGCGCCCATCCAGTAAGCCCAACAGGCACGTCATTTGCACCATACTTATCTCTTTCTTCAATCAGATCATACTGATTCCAAAGTGCTGGTCTAGGTCCGATGATACTCATCTCACCTTTGAATATATTGATGATCTGTGGTAGTTCATCAAGAGATGTTCTGCGTAGAAACTTCCCTACTTTTGTAATCCACTGATCTGGATTCTCTAATAAATGAGTAGGCATATCTGATGGAGTGTCAATTCTCATCGTCCTAAACTTCAATATATTAAAATGACTCTTATGAATCCCGACTCTCTTCTGCTTAAAGAGAACAGGTCCAGGGGAGTCAAGCTTGATTGCAATAATAAGTACTAAAAAAACAGGAGATAATATGATAAGTCCTATGCCAGAAAGTATGATATCTATTAATCTTTTGATTTTTAAGTAAACCATGATAGTTCCTCCTGCCCTTTGTAAATGTATATTGGTGGTGTGTAGAACACCTTGATTTCCTAATCTATATGTGGTGTGTTGAACTGAATTCATGTACTATATCTTGCATAATTCCGTCTTGTGATTGAATGGGACTAAGTATAATGCTTTTGTAACATTAGTACATTCATCAGCTACGCTGAAACCCTTGATATTACTGACTTATAGCCTCTTTATCCTTTCACCATACTCACGTCGATATATACATCCAATCAAAAAGTTTGCGATTTCTCAGACTACATAGACTACAAAACCCCTGGAACCATTGATGTTACTAGCCATAAGCCTGTAGTCTGACTTTTT
>SABI01000772.1 GCA_009929055.1 Spirochaetia bacterium
GATCAAGAAAGGTTATTGAATGTCCTTAACGATCTTATTGAATACTCCAAACAAACCAAGAAAGTAAACTTTGCTATTCAGCTACAGTCAATTCTAAAAGATGCTATAAGAAAACAAAATACGAGTGGACTTACTAAAGTTGGATCTGATACATACTATCAGCGAATTGAAGATAGAGAAGTGGGAGATCTCATCCTTGAGAAACTTACGTCTGATTATAGTTTCGAGAACTTGGTTTGTAGCGACAAAATTAAAGAGCAACTAGAATTCTTGATTAAGGAGCATCGCGATAGTGAACTTCTTAGAAAATACGACTTACCCATTTCTAATAAAATTCTTTTGCATGGCCCTTCTGGTTGTGGAAAGACACTGACTTCTTATGTCATTGCGGGAGAATTAAAAAAAATGATGATTGTAGTTAATCTAGGAGCTATAGTATCATCTAAACTTGGTGAAACAAGTAAGAACCTTGCCAAAATATTCCGTAAAGGAGCATCTGAAGAATGCATAATTTTCATCGATGAATTTGATTCTATGGGCAAAGTTAGAGACTACAACCAAGATCATGGCGAAATGAAAAGAGTTGTAAATACAATATTGCAACTATTTGATTACTTGCCTCAAAACAGTATTGTTATTGCAGCAACAAATCAAAAAGAAATGATTGATGACGCTCTCTTGAGGAGATTTGACTTAAGTATTGAGTTTCCACTACCCGATAAAAATAAGATAAAAGAGCTTATAAAACTTACACTAAAGAACGGAGTATTCAAGTTCGATAAACCAGGTTCTGACAATAAAATTATTGATAGTGCTATTGGTTTATCATACTATAGCATTCAAAAAACTTTAGTTACAGCGATTAAGAGAAGTCTATTAGATCAAACTGATAGATTTAAACCCTTCAAGGCTACAATCAGTACTGAAATTTGGCAAGAGTTGATAACCCAAGAAAAGGTCTCTCTCCAGAAGAAATAATGCCCTTACTACTATCTTGTTAACACAACTTCTCCTTCAGCTTCAGCATCAATGTTAATAATGTTATCCCTGTC
>SABI01000773.1 GCA_009929055.1 Spirochaetia bacterium
TTTTACAAAAGATATGCTCAGGATATTATAGAAAGGTTAGATGATGAAATACAGAACAATAAGTAAAAGAATTAGCAAGTGGGATAGACTATCCTGTCTGTATGGGCATAAATATGTACAATGCAGGGCAAGAAAAGGTAAAGGTACTGATAGACTGCATAAGCTTAGCTTAGCATGTAAAAACATACTTAGAATGTACATTGAGCTGTATGTTAACCATTGTCAAAGAAAGGATAGGTGAATAATGAGACAGGTAAGTGTAATAGACTATGACAAATCAGTAGGAGACTTAGTAGATAGAACTCTTTATAGGTTAATGGTTAATGCGTTTAATGGTAGCTTGTGGAGATTGTTAAAATATATAACTATGAGAGAAGAGAACAATAACATTGTATTTTACAGTAACGATGACAGAAAGAAAATATGTACAATTAAACCTAGAGATACACCGATTGGTATTATATCAGACTTAGAAGTAGAGCAGGGATTTGGGCATCTATTTAAACATGTACGAAAGGTAATCTCTTATATTGACCAAGAGAAGTGTGGAATATCTGTGTATGAGCTTGAAAGCCTTGTTCGTAATAGTCCTGTGTTTGTAGCAAAAAGCATAGAACAGTTGGAGAAAGTAAAAGAAATGTTAGGTGATGAAATTAATTACTATGTTGACAGAAGGATAGAAAACAAAGAAGAAGAAGGTAAATAATGTACTATATCTACTCAATAGACCCTGCACCTGATGGTAGTGAAGATAAAAGATTAGTTGAAGGATTTGAAACATTAGATGATGCTCAGCTTGTACTCAATGCTTTAGAACAGGTTAACATACTATTCCATTGTTACAGGATAGAGAAAGATGAGCTTTTACCTTATCAGCCATATAAAGTAGCTGAGCTGACAAAGGAAGAAGTGTTAGAAAGGCTTGCTGTTCATAGTTCATCATTTGAAATAAAATATCCTGATACTCCTGTAATACCATTTAAAGAAAACAAGAAAGGATAGGAGAATGAAATGAATAAGTACGAAACAACAAACAACACAGGTCTGTAT
>SABI01000774.1 GCA_009929055.1 Spirochaetia bacterium
CTGAAATCCTTTGCAATTTACATTGTAATAGCTGCTTTGTTTTTAGTAGGCCTTAATATCGATGCCTCGGGATTTGAAAAACGCGTTCCAGATGCTAGCAAACTAGATTCTGTACAAGTGGAGGGACACAATATTTCAGGCTTTCTCACTTATATGAATGAACCTTTTATTATCAAGGGAGCTGACAATATTGCATCAATTACCTCTTTCCATAAAGATATAGTAGCAAATAAGAAGCGTTTCCTTAATGATGAAACCTCTTACAAGCTAAATTTAGAATTGGAATACAGAAAAGGCAAAAGCAAACCAAACAGAAACTACACTCTGGATTATAACTTTTTCTTAAATAGTCCTGACATGAAAGTTCTATATGAATCTAAGGAATATAAAGATCACATATCTCCATTAGAATTAAATGAAGATGGCTTTTCATCAATAACACTTTACTTTTTAGGAAACAAAGGTTATTCAGAAATATCTGTTAATCAAGCAGCTCAGGAATTGCTTAAGGCCTACGAAAAGGACCTACGTGCAATGACCTTTGAAGAAATAATGACGGCAAAAAGACAAGATGCCACCTTAGCTGTCTCTTATTACAAAAAAAGGATAGTACGCGGTAAAGAAGAAGAATTCCATAATACCATGGAATACCTGATCACATCAAACTGCAGCAATACAATTAAGTGGATGAAAGATAATGGCTATTGGGATGGCCACCTCCTTACAGCTAAGGATATTGAAAGTGTAACTATTTATAAGACCCCTATTGATCCTGCATCATGGGACAACTATTCTTCTGAAAAGAATTCTAACAACTTCGTAATAGAAGTACGCGATAAAGAAAAGATTCAAAAGCTAATAGATAATGCCGACCGCTTTATTATAGATGATACCTCTGGCTATTATGGAAATGTACGACTTTCATACCCGCAAAATCCAGATTCTTCCTATAATAATGCTTCTTATAATGATTATGAAAAGAGGATGTACGATGAGCACGCGCGGGCCCAAGTCACTGATGAGAACTATGGTAAATATGAAGTAGTAGAC
>SABI01000168.1 GCA_009929055.1 Spirochaetia bacterium
CACTTCCACCCATTTTCGCTGCTACAGATATTTCTTTTATCAATTTTGTGAATTTCTGGCCACGTTTTGCGTCAGCTAGACCTTTTTTGTGTTTAATAGTTGCCCATTTACTATGCCCGGACATAAATAATTACACCTCTTTATTTTAAGATTAATAATACGATTGAGAGCGACCTTAGCGTATCATGCTCATTTTTTACAGTCAAGAGGGGTAAACCTATCTAGGAGTGCATTACAAAATAAAGAAATAATAGAATCACACAAAAGAAGTCCAGAAATAGTTAAAGAAAAAGTGGATTGTGTCTCTATGAACTCTTCAGAATTGTTCTTTTTCATAAACTCCAACTCTTTTGAAAAGAAAGCATCAAATGAGAGGTTGAATCTATGAAAAAATATTTCTTTATCAATTCCCTTCACTACTCTCAATTTTACCATCATGTACTCTACTATTTCATCTCTCTTTTCTATCTCCTCTATTTCATATCTCTCATTGCAATCGAGATACTTTTCAATAGAAGGAACACCAGTTCTTCGAATGAAAGAGTTTCCATTATCTTGATGAAACGATCCTACACTACTTGGCCCCACTCCAATATAATCTTCTAAATTCCAATATCGAATATTGTGTTTACATTGATACTCTTCTTGTGTGGCAAAATTCGATATCTCATATTGATGAAACCCTCTTTTTTCAAGATGTTGCCATAATGTGATAAGAAATTCTCTCTCTTTCTCTTCTGGTATTGGGGTAATGGTAGCTCTATCTTTTCTCTTTGTAAGAAGTGTCCCCTCTTCATAGGTTAAATTATATAAAGAGATATGATGTACAGGGGTAATACTAAGGATTGTATCTATGTCTAAAATACTCTCCTCTATTGTTTGCCCTGGAATGCAGGTCATGATATCTACATTTATAGAGGTACCAAAGGTAGCGTGGATATAATTACTTAATTCTAGTGCTCTAAAGGTAGCTTCTTTAGAAGCGCTTCTCTGAAGGGTGTCTAGGTGCATTTCATTCAGAGTTTGAATCCCAATACTAAGTCTATTTATTCCTTGTTGAAATAATGGATACATCTTCTCATCTAACGACTCTGGGTTCATCTCGATTGAAAATTCATCTACTTTCCCTAATGAAGAGATGAGGGTAACGAGGGTGAGTAAATGGTCAGGGCCTAGGAGTCCTGGGTTTCCTCCCCCTATATAGACTGTTTTAAAAGGGACACTACGTTGAGATACCATTATCTTAAGTTCATCTATAAGGAGAGAGAAAAATTGTTCAATAGTTTCTCTCTTTTGATGAGAAACAGAATAGAAAGCACAATAGTCACATTTTGTGATACAAAAAGGAATATGGATATAGAGAGAAAGGTCATTAGAAGTATCTAGTTTAAGCTTCATGAGAGTTATTTCACAATTTTGATACTAGAAAATGGCCAGAAAGTGAATTTTACTTTTCCTATGATTGAGGAGTTTTTCACAGGGCCAAAATAGCGACCATCTTGAGAGTTATCTCTATTATCTCCACAAGGGAGGGTATAGCCTAATGGTACATAGATTCCTACATCATACACACTCTTCTCACTACGGCTTGTAATATCAAAGGGATTGATTTCATGAATAGAGGTGGCTCTTGCTTTATTTACTTCATAATAATCTACTAGTCCTTGGTAATTAGCTACACTTTGATACTCTTGTACTACCACACTTGGAGAGAGATTACTAAGGTTGAGATCTTGATAGCCTAAAAGTGTTCCATAGGCTTTAAAGCCAGAATAGAGATCTGGATTAATCGTTTGTGTGGGGGCATTACTTAAGTTATTAATAGATCTAAACTCACTGTCACTTTTAAATTCACTTTGCCCTATTCCTTTAATAAAAGAAGTTCCATTTCTAAACTGAACTACATCTCCACTCATTGCTGCAGCTCTTTTTACATAGAGTCTCTCTCGAGGGTTTCCATTTTCATCTTTGTCGATGTTTAAAAGAGAAAAGGTACCCATGTAAAGAATTTGTGAGAGGATATCAAAAAGGGGACCACGAGAAGTATATTGAGGGTTATAAAAGACAATCACATCGTCCCTTAGAGGGGTAATGGAAGAAAAGAGTTTAGGACCAGTAGGATAGAGTTCAACTCCATAGCTAGTTTTACTTACATATACTCGGTCTTTCACTAATAGGGTATCTACCATACTTGGAGTGGGTATCATAAAGAGTTGAAATAAAAATTGATTAATAAGGAGAACGAATATGACGGCAAATACAATTGCATCAACCCAACTAAGAACTTCTTTTTTTATCGTCTTTTTTTTACTTTTCTCAACTTTATCTTGAGCTATTCTCATTTTTCGTTTTGTGAGTTGTTTTTCGGTAAATTGGGTTATCCAAATAGCATATGCATTCATAGTTAACTAAATTATCACAATAGAGGCTTATTGACAATAAGTGTCTACAAGGGTAATTTGCTATCATACATGAGAAAAAAAGAAATTAAAGAAACAATAGAAGTTACCCCTGTGACATTAAAGCCCATATTTGGGATGAGCCCACCTGTATACCTCTCCATAATCTATGCTCTAGTAATCGTCCTTATCATTTTTTTTGTTGGATTTTTACCAGGCATTATTAAAAGTGGAAAAAGAGTTACTTTTACCTCTTACGTAGAGTTCTCAAGTGTTTATGTTGACGGAAAGTATATAGGAACTACCCCTAGTACTCAATATCTCTCCCCTGGAGAGCACGAGGTTGTCTATTCGTTCAAAGATGTTGCACACACCAAAGAAACTATCAAAGTGTCTCATCCTGTGTTCCTTACATGGCTTATCCCTCGTAAACAGACTCACAATAGTCCATATTATCTTACTAAAGAGACAATCCCATTATACTTAACTGAAATTTTAAGTGAAGTTATGAGCTACTCATCGGTAATAGAGTATGATGAAGTAACCCACTACCCTCCCCTTATTGCTAACGCTGTATCTACTTTTATTGCCTCAAAGGTTTCTGATTTCTCATCTATTGAATCTTTCTTATTAGATGCATCTCTTTTTATTACTTCAAAAGAAATGCTAGATGATGTAAGAGAAGGAGTTTCTCTATTAGAAGAATATGGGTATCAAGGCAAAACAATTCAACAAGAGATTGGTAAGATAGAATTACTTTTTAATGAGAATACAAAGACTATAGGAAATGTAAAAAATCCTACTAATACTTCTCAAATAAGTTTCTCAACATTGAATGTAATAGATTTTGATCTAAAGGGAGTTACCTACAAAGATGCTCCTCTCGTTGTTGGTAAAGAAGTTCCCTTATCGTATCCTGGTGTTCAAGAGATGAGTCAAGATGAACAAGTTGATTCTTTCTCAATTTCTCTAAGGGAAATAAGTGAATATCAATATGCCCATTTTATAGAAGCTCATCCATATTGGGGAAAACAGAATATTGAAACTCTGATGAAAGAAGGTCTCGTTGATGCCTCATATTTAAGTGGGATGTATCCTACAACTAAAATCCTTTCTACGACTCCAATACGTAATATTAGCTATTATGCAGCAAAGGCTTTTACTGAGTGGATAAGTGAAGTAAGTGGAAGGGAAGTCTCTCTACCTACTAATAGTGAGTTTGAATTAGCTCTAAAGAATTCAAATAGTATATACCAAAAAAGTTTATTTGTTCCTTCTAAAGACAATGAGATAATAGCCCTTCTTGGGGGAGTGTGGGAATTTACTCGAGATGAATATATTCCCCTTAATAGATATCTAGGAAGGACATTAGAGAACAACGAACTTGTTGATGATATTATTATTAAAGGAGGATCGTACCTAAATGATTCTTCTATGATAGATAAAGCAACAATTGGTGTGATAAAGAAAAATCAATGTAGTGCTACTACTGGTTTTAGGGTTGTGTGGAAATAATGGCAAAAGATACAATAAAAATATTACAAACTAATAAGAAAGCTTACTTTAACTATGAAGTGGTTGAAGACTTTGAGTGCGGTATTGCCCTAAAAGGGACTGAAGTGAAATCTATTAGAGCTAATAAGTTTAGCTATGGGGACAGTTATGTGAAAATAGAGAATCATTCTCTTATACTAGTTTCACTTCATATTAGTGCCTATTCACATGCGAGTATTGAAAATCATGAAATTATAAGAGAAAGGCGTTTACTCGCCCATAAACAAGAAATTAAGCGAATGAAACGAAAAGTAGATGAAAAAGGGATGACCTTAGTCCCTACCCAAGTCTATATAAAAGGAAATCTTGTTAAGGTGAGAGTGAGTGTTTGTCGTGGTAAGCAAGAGCATGATAAACGCAATACAATTAAAGATCGTGACATGAAGCGAGATATGCGCAGAGAAATGAAAAACTATAATCGCTAAATGCTCTATTGCTTTGTTTATCCATAATGAGTATTATAAAGAAGTCCCCTCAAAAAGGGGGTGTATTGGTTTCGACTGGCGGCAGATCATGCTAGTAGTTGCAAGCGGAGCGCCAACTCCTAAAACTAGCAAAACAAATAACTGCAAAGAAAGAAGACAATGTCTCTTACGACGCAGAATACGCTCTTGCTGCTTAAGTAGTAGGAACGTACAGGTGTTAATAGTGCCGCTCTTAACTATTAAATACTTGTAACAATAAGGGCTCACCTTCATATGTACTAGCGGTATGAAGGGACAATACAGTTAGTGTAGAGAGAGCAACGTCGGTTGTTGGTCATAGTTCTCTCGAAATAATAAAACAATAACTAAGCTTGTAGAGGCTACTAGGTGGCACGTTAGGACGGGGGTTCGACTCCCCCCACCTCCACTAATACACAACAAACGACCCGTTTTCTAATCCATATTAGAGAGCGGGTTTTTTGTCACTCTTCGAAATGGCTCTAAAGATATATATCAATGAATTGCCATATTCCAAATTTGAGCTATACTAATATAAAATTTTCAATAAGGACTGTGTATGAATAATTATCTATATCAATTAAAGATCACCCTTTTAAAGTCAAAACCCCCTATTTGGAGAAGATTTACTGTTCCTTCAACTTTTACTCTCGATAATTTGCATGATGTTGTCCAAATAGTTATGGGCTGGACTGACTCTCATTTACATGAGTTTATTATTGACGCGGAACACTACACAAACGATCCTGAAGGCTACGGTGATGGACTTCCTTCAAATAAATATCGCCTTAACAGATTAATATTTCAAGAAGGGCAAACTTTTTCATACATCTATGACTTTGGTGATTATTGGGTACACAAAATAGTTGTAGAAAAGATTCTTCCTGTTGATTCTACCACCGAAGAAGGAAAAGAAGTAACATGCATCACTGGAAAGAGAGCGAGCCCTCCTGAAGATGTCGGTGGTATATATGGTTATATGGAGTTTTGTGAAGCAATCAAAGATAGTGAACATAAAGAACACGACTCATATGTAGAATGGGTTGGAGAAGACTTTGACCCTAACGAATTCGATATCGATTATATTAATATTGAATTAGATGAGTATATGTCTAAGTCTCCAAATAAAAGATAAAGAATGAGAGTTTTTATTACATCAACATAGTTGTTGAATTAATAA
>SABI01000775.1 GCA_009929055.1 Spirochaetia bacterium
AATGAGAGCATAACTTTACCGTTTGTAAATCATATTACAAGGTTTCGTTATGTCTATTTTATGTTTCTCTTCTTTGAAGAAAGCTTACGATAAAGGAAATTACCCTCTTGACCCCGAAAATAGCGGGTGGATATCCCCTGCCGGGGATATCTATTTCATCAGTGATCCAGATCAAGAACATTCTCAGTTGTTATTAGAAATACATGATGTAGGGGAATATACCCCTTCTGAAGCTGCAATGAAAGAATATACTAAAGACAGAACAGAAGCGGATTACTTAAATGAAGAAGGTAAAATTGAGTTAGACTACTTTGTAGCTATGGCTTTTTTCGACGGTTGGATTCGTTTCTTCGGGGGAGAAGACGGTCGTTGGGCAGGTGTTGAAGGGAATATAGTAAATTTAGAGTGCTATGATTTAGAGACTTTAAAGAAATTACACTCTTTTGTAAAGCAAGAGAAAGTAAGATTCCGTAGTTCTGAAATATGGGTTGAAGTAGAAAAGATTAAATACCTTTTTACCGGAACTACTGAACAGTTTATTGAAACCGGGTTAGATATTCGAGCACATAAGGTAATTGCGACTCGAAAAAAGAAAGCCGATGTCGGCGATTACTGGTATATCCAGAACAAACTATATGATGCTTCTGAGGCCGGACATGCCAAGATAATACAAACATATCTGGAAAGAGACCCCGATGTCGATCCGGAAGAACTTGAAAACATGTATAATTCCGATTACCGGTTCCGGGAATATGACCTCAATACCCTAGATGGTATCCGAATTGCACAAGATCAAGTTGAAGTAGGGGAGTTAACGCCCTCGAAGTTGAACAAGATTCGTAAAGCCTTTGTTGAACTCTACGGAGAAGAGGCTTTCGAGATGAAGATAGGGCTACAAGTAAACAATACAAAAACTTACTACTTCAATATCCCGTTGGAAGAAATTAACGGGGATTTGATGCAGAATCTTCGAAGGTATAAATCATATGGGGCTAAACAAATGAAGTATTTAAGCACTTTGCTAAAAGCAGATTTCAGTGGGGATTTCC
>SABI01000776.1 GCA_009929055.1 Spirochaetia bacterium
CACTAATACCAGCACTGAAAGATTGGGTTTGGTAAGTGATTTTAAGTGAGGGGTAAAAGAAAGTTGAAGGTACACTGGGTGAATGGGGTAGGAGAACGGTGAGGAACCGGAGTAGATAGATAAAAAGAGGGAAAGAAAGGGGAAAACACTGTGAAGATTGCAATGATAGGACATAAACACATCCCATCACGTGAAGGTGGAATTGAAGTAGTTGTGGAAGAGTTATCAACCAGAATGGTGAAACTGGGACACAGTGTTACCTGCTTCAATAGAAAAGGCAGACACGTAAGTGGTGGAAAAATAGAAAAGTTAAAGGAATACAAGGGTGTAAAGATTAAGGAGGTCTTTACTATAGAGCGTAAAGGTCTTGCTGCTATGACCTCATCTCTCTTTGCAACCCTATCAGCTTCCTTCTCTAATTACGAAGTAATCCATATCCACGCAGAAGGCCCAGCCTTTTTTTCGTTTATCCCACATCTTCTTCACAAGAAGGTAGTAGTAACCATCCATGGGCTGGATTGGGATAGAGCAAAATGGAGTGGTTTTGCTAAGTGGTACATCAAGCAGGGCGAGAAGAACGCTGTTAAATACGCGGACGAGATTATTGTCCTCAGTCAAGGAGTGAGGGAATACTTCTTGAAAGAGTATGGACGGGAGACGAAGTTCATCCCAAATGGAGTTACTAAGCCGGAAATAAAAGAAGCTGATGAGATAAAGAAGTGGGGCTTGGAGAAGGATAACTATGTTCTGTATTTAGGTCGCATTGTCCCTGAAAAGGGTGAGCACTATTTAGTAGAAGCATGGAAGAAAATAGAAAGCGATAAGAAGTTGGTCATCGCTGGAGGAATCTCCGATACAGCTGGATATGGGAAAGAGCTGAAGGAGTTAGCTGCTAGGGATGATAGGATCGTCTTTACTGGATTTGTCCAGGGGAGAGTTTTGGAAGAACTCTATTCCAACGCCTACATATACTGCTTACCTTCTGACCTGGAAGGTATGCCCCTCTCGCTTCTTGAGGCTATGTCTTACGGTAACTGTTGTTTGGTTT
>SABI01000777.1 GCA_009929055.1 Spirochaetia bacterium
GGACCTGCTGGAGCAAAACCATTTAACGTAGTAGTTGAAGCTATGATGTTAAACCCACACTCAAAACAAAAAGACGCAGCAGTTGAATTTATCAAATGGGCAACAAGCAAAGACATTACCTTAAGAATTCAACAACGAGGACTCTCAATGTCTAGAGCATCTGTATGGGATGACCCAACTTCAACCAAGAGCTGGCCAAAAGAACTTGTAGAAGTAATGATTAAGAGTAACAAAATTGCTAAAGGATATGACCGACCACGTGTAATTAACGTAGCCGAAGCAAGAGATATTCTTAGCAGACCTATCCTACTCGGTTTTGAAGGAAAAGATGTAGAAGCAGCTGCAAAGATTGCTAATGCAGAATTCCAAGCATTAATCGACGAAGAAAACAAAAAATAAGCACTTGTACGATGAAGTAGTCTCTTTTGAGGCTACTTCATCTCTATTATAAAAAAAAAGAAGTAACACATTATTATGAATAAAGACAATATTGCCACTTGGTTAGATAAACATGCGAAATATGTCCTCACCATCCCAGCCCTACTATTTGTGTTGCTCATGGTGGTCTTTCCCCTTATTTACACCATAGTACTAAGTATGCTGGAATGGAACCTCACCACTCGTGGAGGAGCCACTTGGAATAATTTTCAAAACTATACAGAACTCCTTTCCTCAGAGCGCTTTTGGAAAGCAGCAGGAAGAACCTTCATGTTTTCATTTGGTTCTGTTTCTATCCAAGTAATCTTAGGAGTAGCCCTTGCTCTATTCTTACATAGAGCCTTTTATGGAAAGAATTTTGTAAAAACTTTGATACTCCTACCCATGATAACAACTCCTGTAGCAATAGCTATGGTGTGGCTCCTCATATTTGAACCAAATATAGGACTCGCAAATAACCTATTAGGATTAATTGGAATTGACCCACAGATGTGGCTTGCTTCGAGTAAAACTGTAATGGGATCTTTAATCATGATTGATGTATGGCAACAGACTCCCCTCATAATGCTTGTTACTCTAGCTGGGCTCTCCTCCCTTCCAACAGAAC
>SABI01000778.1 GCA_009929055.1 Spirochaetia bacterium
ATACATAACAAAGCGCAAATGAATAGGGAGGACTTAAAGGAGAAAATCATCGAAACGGAGGAGTTATCAAGCACTTCTGGAATAAAGCCGTTTCATTTCACGGCTTACAAGGGAGAGGTGACGGGCTTTGCAGGGTTACTCGGCTCTGGTCGCAGTGAATGTGTGCGTGCAATCTTTGGCGCAGACAAGGTCACGAAAGGCAAGTTAAGAATCAAAGGGGAGTATGTCAATATTACAGCACCAATAAAAGTTCCAATTACTGGTAAAAAATACGTTCCAATTGCAGCTCCAATAGATGATCCAACACTTGCACCTGTTGCTTCATCTTTTGTATCCCAATTCATTATTTCATTTGCTAAAGCTATTCCTAAATATCCTGCAACTGCTGAACCAAGCCCTACATAAAAAGCATCTAATGCACTAGCACTTCCTAGTGAGCCTATAGTAGAAGTGCTTGAAGAAGTAGATGAAGATAAAAGGTCTGTTATAGCTTGTGAACCATAATATCCAAGTGTATAGCTTACTGTAAAATCAGCTAAGCCTCCAATAAATGTTCCATCCATTCCTAAAATATCTGATAGAGTATCATTTTTAGCAAAGAATGATGAAAGAGCAAAGGATACCACTGCTCCTTGTAGTGTATTTTTGAAATCTGCTCCTATATCATCAAATGCTCCACTACCATTCCCATTTTTACTATCCCAAAATATATATTCACCTACATTTTGCCCTACTACTGTTGTTGAAGTTGAAATAGCTATCTTCTCTATATTTGAAAAATCATTATTCCCAATAATAACACTTCCTATACTTCCACCTATTGTACTTCCTAGTTGTGTTGATAGTCTATTCCCTTCTTCTGCTTCAAGAAAAAATCTCTCTTTTATATCAGGTGGGGTATTAGGTTTAAATTGTCCATCTTTTGTTATCCAATCTGCAACATCATCATTTCCTTTAGCTAATAATACTTCTTTTAGTTTATTCATAATATTAGGAGATTTCTCTACAGCTTGAATTACTTCCTTTAAAGTTATATCTTCACC
>SABI01000779.1 GCA_009929055.1 Spirochaetia bacterium
CTATTTAGATATTCATCAGCAAATCTAACTCTATCCTCTACTTTTTGCAACATATCTCCCATCTCTTGCCTTGTAAAGATAAACTCTATTCCCCTACTCTCATCTAAAACAGGTCTCACATCAAAAGGATTATCATCAAATTGAGGTCTATACTTTAAGATAATAATCTCATCTACGTTAGGGAATAATAAAAATTGAGCAAGTATTTGATACTTATGTTCATCAAACGCTTCAATTCTTTTCTTATCATAAGGAAGAGTAGGCGAGAAATACCTGCAAATAGCTTTATCTCCAACAACACACTTTATCTCTATAAGTTTCGTCAATATACCCTCCTCATAGACAAAGCAGTCAGGCGAACCACCTAAACCCCAATCATTCTTAACAAAGACTATCTCATCAAAATCTTTACTACAATGTTTAATATCCCATTCAGGATGTTGGCTTCTCATCCACTCAACTGCATAAGGTTCATTTTCTGTACCAAGAGTTAATGAACGAGCTGACTTAGGGCATAAAGGCTCATTAAACGTCCTCTCGTATTGTTTTTGGTAAAGATAGGTAATATTACCCTCTATCCATTTTCTACTCGCAGAAAAGAGCTTATCCACCTCAGAAGCAGTAATAACTCCTACTCTCTTTTCAAACCATTCTTTTTCCCTATTTTCCATTTTTTAAGATATTTTCAATTTCAGCACTAATTATATATTTACTTCTCATATCGTCTACCTTTCCTCCACTCTTAACAAAAGCTACACATTTATCCCAATTAGGGTGTTGCTGATTAAGAACAGGAGGAATAGTTGGAGGGAGTTTAGATATTCTTAAACCCCAGCCCATTTGCCTTGTTTCCTCTCTGGTAAGTCTAACAGGGAAATCCTTAATATCTTCTAAATGCCATTCATCTTTTCCTGCTAATTTACATAATAGCTTTTTATTAGTGGTATTTAAAACCATAGGAAGCGTAGCATAAGGATTAGGAGCAAAGTACGCTAAGAAAGCACTTATTTCTTTACCATTTACATTTTCTCTCTCCTTAAAC
>SABI01000780.1 GCA_009929055.1 Spirochaetia bacterium
GTATAGATGCTACCAGACCAGAATTCATCTCTCAAAAAAGAACATGGCGATATTCTACCATCTGCTTCGATGAACATAATTCTCGTTGCAGCGCCACAATCCGAATCACTTACAAGCAAAGATTCTTTCGCTCCATAGTTTATGTTCATTATATCTTCAACCCCACAAATAGGAGAATCGTTAAGCAGATAAATCGCATTCAAATATTCCCCGTCAATAGCCTTAATGATCATATCATTCTTAACAGCTCTTGATGATGGCTTAGCTCTCCTTGCCTTCAGCTTAACACCCAAGGTGTCCGCTAGTGAAATCATGTGAGCCGTATCCTTTATATTCATTGGCATAAGAGTAAATCTTATGGTGGGGCTTATTCCACTAATCAGCATAGTCTTTACAGTCTTCAATGCATTTCTATATGCCCCTCCTTTTCCTCTTATATAATCATGGGTCTCCTCTTTACCATCAAAACTTATATTCATCCTAACATCATATTTCTTGATATTTTGTATGATTTCATCATTACAAATAGTTCCGTTTGTGGTGAGGGATACCCCCATCCCCTTTGATCTGATATAAGAAACGATATCCCATATATCACCTCTTATTAAAGGCTCCCCTCCTCCTATAACAAAAAGAAAAACGCCAATTTCATAGGCTTCATCTATAATCTCTATAAACTTGCTATAAGGAATATGGTAATTTCCTATAGGAGAAGAAGCTGAGAAACAATGGATGCACTCTAGATTGCACCTATTGTCGACATTAATAAACAACTTTATAGGAGCAATCATAGCACCGTCGACTAAAGATCCTTCCACTATTCTAACATTCCTCATTCTTTTCAGCTGTTCATCGTTCAAAATCTTTATTGAATGGTCGATATTATTAAAGACCAACCAACTTTCTGCTTCTTTTCTAGCGATATATTCAGTGTCATCTAAATTCTTGATTTTAACATCTCCCTTTCTATGACTTATCTTTATTCAATGTACAAAAAATCAATAATGGTTAACACTACTGATAATATGTCCTCAATATATAT
>SABI01000781.1 GCA_009929055.1 Spirochaetia bacterium
CCAGACTTTACATAATAATTATTATCAAGATAAACATCTTTACGTTCACTTTCATCTCTTATAGGCAATCCTTGAGGATCTTGTCTATGCCAAGTATTAAATTTTCTAGACCCTTTTTCTTCAACAATCTGCTTAACGACTCGAGAATCTATCCGTTCAAAAGGAAGCGCCCCTAATTGAACGGTCATCGCCAGATCCGTTCCTTTAGGCAATGCTGTCTTCTCTAAACCTGTCAGATCGGATTCTTTTGTTTTTCGTTCTAAGACATTATTTGATAATAATAACCCTTGTATCCCCCCTGAGAAATATTTCTTAGGCAATATCTCTTTTTGTTGAGGGTCATATTCCTCTTTAATATAATTATAAACACCCTTCTTGAAAGCCTCCATATATTGCTGATAAATCTTATATTTTACTTCTCTATCTTCAAGATCAATGCCCTCAACTTTATTCTGGTCCACATATATTTTCCCTACAAAAGAATCTTTAAGGGCTTTCTTAAACCAAGCCGCTAAGATCATAGAATGGTAAACCTGTCGAAGATTAGCGAAATTCTTTCCCGTGTTGACTTCTTTCTCGATCTCAGGGATGATAACTTTTTTAATCATGGAAGTGGTCAATATGCGCTTATCAGACAGATCTCTCTGTTTATCCGTTGGCAAGGATTTCGCGTTTCTTTCCAAAGCTTCATAATCTTCTTCCAACATGACCTTTAATCTTGCATCCACAACAAAAACACTATTCTCATGTTCATAAACAACAGCTTTCTCAGGGACGATCCAGATCTTATGAAGCGTATCTATCACAGAGGTATCTTCAAAAGAATGGTCCTTATCGACATACTGATATACCTTATCCCAAAATAATCGTCCTAATTCTTCTTCTGGATACATCAAAGAAGCGGTCAATTGTTTTAAGATATAATCTTGCGCTAAAAGATCGCGCCCCATATCCGTAACACCAAAAGATTCAGGGATGATCCGATCTTTTTCTTCAGGAGAAAGGTTCACCCATGTTTCATCTTCAGGAACTGTCAAAGAG
>SABI01000782.1 GCA_009929055.1 Spirochaetia bacterium
GTTTAGCTCACCACCAGTCCATTACCGGCTAAAAAACTGGCGCTGAAAAAGTGTGCATTTGCTGGCGAAAAAGTGTGCACTTTACTTGACTGCTTACACTTATCGACCCAATCCGTTATTTCTTCCGATATTGATGGTACTCCAAAGCCAAACCGCTGTTCACTCTCAACCCTGTGATAGTCTTTAATAAAAAGAAATAGCATTTCTGTCTGATCCTTTAGGAACGAAAACTTTTTAATAAGCCTTGAGTAGCAATCATATGATGCATTTCTAAATTCACTGTCAGTATCATATAAAAAGAACAGCTCATTCTCCTTCATAATGTTTCCAATGTACCTATTCATTTGCTTCCCATACTCATTATATATACCAACCGCCCATTCCCTAACTTCAGGTTCATACTCTCTAAGCTGCTTATGATACTTCTCCAGCTTTTCATTATGTAGGACAGTTTTTTCATCAGCTTCTGTAGTATTCAGATAGTTATTAAAGTACTCAAATACATAATCAACACAAATTTTCATGTTTTGAGTACGTGCATCAAGGTCAAACTCATTGAGCTTATCTTCTTTTTTCCTTCGGGCTATGTATTCCTCAATTGTAAGCATATGAATACCTCAAACTCTTTCTCTTCCTCCACTATTTATTAGCTTTATTAATAGCGTCAAACAATTTAGCTGGTGATAATTTACTTAGCTCTCTGTTGTCAGCCAACGCACGTTTAGCTTTATTGTGTACAAACACATCAGCGTCATGTTCTTCAAAGCCTTTTTCAAGAATCAGGTATTGATACAATTCTCTACAAGGGAACAACATGAACTTTTCATTACGAAACGCATTAGTTGCTTCCTCTCTATCTGCATCACATACCTTCATCAATACTCGCAGAATTTCTTCGTCCTTAACTTTTGCTTCATACAAAGCAGCAGTTACAAATTTTATTTCATTGCCTCTTGCTCGGCGTTCTTCCAATGAACCCAAATACATATCCGTTCCCTCCAATAATTAACCCCATGTCTTAGTCTTAAGAAGTTCAGCAAT
>SABI01000783.1 GCA_009929055.1 Spirochaetia bacterium
TGGGGTCACCTAAAAAGATAATTATGGGTTTTGACGAAGAGAAGAAAATATTGGGAATACTTCCCAATATTTTCTTCTCTTCGTCAAAACCCATAATTATCTTTTTAGGTGACCCCAAGGCCTCAATTGAGACCTGGTTGAGAGCAATTCCTAAACTTGAAATTGAGACAAACATAGGGATTCCTAGAGAATCGTTAGCCCAAGTCATTGAATATTTCATATACGACCTTCCTTATCTTTACTCGCACAGTATAGCAAATTTTTAGCTCGTTGTCAATACCCTGTGGTGTAGCTATTCTATATCTATTAATTTATATCCTATAGTCATCACAAACTACTTCAAGACACTCAAGCCAAAACAAGATCACTTGAATATTTTCTATCGCACATCACCTTTCTATCATTCCTACTACTTCCGCTACAACTACTACTATACAAAATTCATATCATATATTCTAATATAAAAATCATTCGTTGCCACTCAGTACCTTATTCACGTTTGAATACTTTTAAAATTATACTCACCCATGTACACAAATCCATTACAAGCCATCCTTCTTACACCACTTGTATCAATCTTACACTCATAAATTTCTTTTCATATATACTACTAAATTTGCATTTTAAACTCATTTTCACGTACGGATACCTTCTTTTTGATTCATACCATCTGTACACAATATGTATCGGTCAATAATCCATCTCAACGTATGAACAATATTGGAAGAATTTTACAACTGATAAAACGTGAACAGTCTTTCTTGATAATTCATAACAGGTAAGTTTTGAAAAATCGCACAATGATCTTTATTCATTGGAAGGCAGGAGTATAAAACTCTAGAAAAACCATTGAACCTGCAAGATATAACCTACGAGTCCGTTATTGCTCTCTTAGCACTTCTTGGAGAGTCCCTAACTTCCATGCAAACCATCTGTTAACTCCAGTGCTTACAAGGAAGATAGACCAGGATAGAGATGATTATTGATGGGTTGTTATGGTAGGGGGGGGGATCTTGGAGTACTCCCAACCTGTACTGCTA
>SABI01000784.1 GCA_009929055.1 Spirochaetia bacterium
TCCTTTCAGACCTAAAAGATATCCCAATGTTAAACCTAAAGAAAATAGATGTTATGAGTCTTCACTCCAATATGCTCCACAAAAAGAACCTAGCCCCAGCCACAGCCAATAAGTTTTTAGTATTCCTAAACAGTGCTTATAACCTTGCCAACACTTACGAACTCCTAGATGACTACAACCCCTGCAGAGGAGTAAAAGAGTACGAACTCAACAACCAAAGACAACTCTTCCTAAGTAAAGCTCAAGCTAAACGACTGCTAAGTGAAGTTGAAATTAGCCCAAACATACACCTCAAATACATCATCCCAATGCTACTTCTTACAGGAGCAAGAAAAAGAGAAGTATTAGATGCCACATGGGCTGACTTCGATACACTAAACAACCTATGGACTATACCTATTACAAAAAACGGTAAGAAAAGAATCTTACCCATAACTCCACCACTAAAAGAACTACTAGAATCAATCCCCAAACAAAGCAAATACCTCTTCGCTTCTCCAAAGACAAAGAAACCCTATGTAAGTATATTTAACAGTTGGAACACAGCAAGAATTAAAGCAGGATTACCAGAAGTTCGTATTCACGATTTAAGACACACTTATGCTTCAGCTTTAGTAAATGCCAAATGCTCACTTTATGAAGTACAAATGCTATTAGGACACTCCACAGCCAAAATGACACAAAGATACGCTCATCTATCCAATGAATCTCTTATGAAAGCTTCTAGTTGTGCTGGGAAGTTGTTGAAGTAGGGTGAGATTCTGATAAAATTAAAGTATAAATCTTATTGTGATACAATGAAATTAATAAAAGTGAAAGGTGAATCATGCAAACTATACAGCTACAAATTGAAGATGATATCTACGATGAACTAAAAAGCAAAGGGATAGATATAAACCATAAGCTACAAGATTTTTTGTATGATCTACTAGATGATGGTTATCCAGCTATATCTGAAGATGAAGCCAAACAAAGAGTATCAAATGCAGTTGATAGGTATCGTAATGGTACGGGAGTCTATACTGCTTATGATAAAAAG
>SABI01000169.1 GCA_009929055.1 Spirochaetia bacterium
GCAAGTTCCAGCTACGTTACCCAGAGCTTGGAAGAATACTTGCTAAAGACCTTGCCCCTTCTACTGCTTCTTCACAAAAAGAGATTTCTCTTGAAGATACATATACTGAAAAACCAGTAAAAGGGATTAGAAAAGTAACAGCTACAAGAATGGCAGAGTCTCTTCACAGTACAGCTCAATTTACTATGACCAGTTATGCTAAAGCTACCGCCTTACAGCAGTTAAGAAAGAGACTTAAAGAGAGTGATGCCTCTTTGGGACTTAACAATATTACTATTAATGACCTAGTCATGTTTGCTGTTACCAAAACCCTTCTCTCTTTCCCTTACATGAATGCCCACTTCTTAACTGATACTATTAGAGAATACGCTTCAATCCATGTAGGGTGTGCAGTTGATACTCCAAAAGGACTCCTTGTGCCAGTAATCAAACATGCTCAATCGTTAAGTTTAAAAGAATTAAGCGATACAGCAAAACAGCTCGCTTTAGCAGCAATTGATGGAAAAGCGCAAATGGATGATTTAAGTGGATCAACCTTTACCGTAACTAACCTTGGTGCTCTTGGTATTGACTCCTTTACTCCAGTAATTAACATTCCTGAAGTAGCCATCCTTGGAGTAGGTGGGATTAGTCTTAGACCAGTAGGTAAGGGGGATAGCGATGTCTCGTTTGTTCCTCATATCTCCCTTTCACTCACCATTAATCATATGGCAGTCGATGGAGCCCCTGGTGCTAAATTCTTACTTTCCCTTGTGAAGAATATCGAATCGATTGATCTGTTACTCGCATTATAAGGAGAAGTGAAAAGAATGAAAGAATATGATTTAATCATTATAGGCTCAGGTCCTGGTGGATATGTTGGGGCCCATAAAGCGGGTGAATTAGGAAAGAGTGTCTTACTCATTGAAAAAGATGCTCTTGGGGGAGTGTGCACAAATTGGGGATGCATTCCAACAAAAAGTCTCCTTGCTAGTGCAAAATTATATGACCACGCCCTTAATTCCAAGAACATGGGAGTAAGTGCCTCTTCTGTTACATTTGACCTCTCAGTTGCTATGGCTCATAAAGATGAAACAATCACTACCCTAAAAAAAGGGATTGAATTTTTGATGAAAAGTGCCAAAGTCGATGTTGTGTTTGGAGAAGGAACATTATTAAAAGATTATAGAGTTAAAGTAGATAATGAACTCTACAAAGGAAAAGCTATTATCATAGCAACAGGCTCATCATCGGTAATTATTCCAATTCCAGGAGCAGATTTACCTCACGTCCTTACTTCTACTGAAATCTTATCAATAGATAAACTTCCCTCCACCCTCACAGTTATCGGAGGGGGAGTGATAGGAGTTGAATTTGCCTCTCTTTTTTCGATGCTAGGGGTGAAAGTAACTGTCATCGAGATGCTCGAAGAAATTATTCCCTCTTCTGATAAAGATATTGCTAAACTCTTAAGACGAGAGATGAAAGAAGTTACCTTTAACCTAGGGGCAAAAGTCACCAAAGTTGATAAAGAGAACGTCTATTTTCTCGACTCAAAGGGAAAAGAGCAATCTACCCCCTCTGAAATGGTATTGATGAGTGTAGGGAGAAGACCAAATAGTGCTTCTGTTAAAGATTCTGGAGTTGCCCTAGAAAGGGGGCGAGTTGTTGTAGATGAAAAAATGGCAACCAACATTCCCCACATCTATGCGATAGGGGATGTTAACGGAAGATCTCTACTTGCTCATAGTGCCTCTCGTCAAGCAGATATTGTGATAAACAACCTCTACGGTTCAAAAAAACAGATCTGGAGAGATAAAGCAATTCCATGGGCAGTATATACCCAACCAGAAGTTGCAGGGTGCGGTTTAAGTGAAAAAGAGGCAACATCAAAAAATATTGAAGTTAAAGTTGCTTCTGTTCAGATGCGCTCAAATGGAAGGTTTTTAGCTGAAGTTGGTAAGAGAGCTTCTGGATTATGTAAAGTAATCACCGATGCCCACACTAACGTTATACTAGGAATTCAACTCATAGGACCATATAGCAGTGAAATGATTCATTCTGCTGCCGTAATTATAGAAAGTGAATTAAGGATAGAAGAAGTGAGTGAAATAGTATTTCCTCACCCATCTATTTCAGAAGTAATAAAGGATACGATAAGTAGCCTTAACCCATCTTTATAGGAGAAATAAGACCATGGCCAAACAACTACCATTTAACCCAAAGACTGTGAGGGAATCAGGAAGTATTACCTTAGCTCCCATCCCAGTAAACCAATACAAAAGTGATTTCAAAGCCGAATTGAAACGATACGGTAAAGAACGCTTAAAGAAAGTCTATTACGATATGTCTCTCATTAGAGAATTTGAAAATATGCTCGATGCAATAAAAAAAGAAGGGGTGTATCAAGGAGTTTCCTTTAACCACAAAGGACCTGCTCACCTCTCTATTGGACAAGAGAGTGCTGCTGTTGGACAAGCGATGAACTTAGAGCCTGAAGATTTTATTTTTGGTTCCCACCGCTCTCATGGAGAAATCCTTGCTAAGTGTCTCTCTGCTATTGATAAAATGGAAGAGGGTCAATTAGATACTATTATTAAAGAATTTATGAGTGGTGAAACCTATAATGTTGTTAAAAAACATTTTAAAGGGAACGATATTAAAGATACAGCAGAAAACTTTATTATTTATGGAACACTCTCAGAAATCTACGCAAAGAAAACAGGATTCAATAGTGGCCTTGGTGGTTCAATGCACACCTTCTTTGCCCCATTTGGATCAATGCCTAACAATGCAATCGTTGGTGGTAGTGGCACTATTGCATTAGGGTCTGCTTTATATAAAAAAATAAATAGAAAGAAAGGAATCGTCATAGCAAATATTGGTGATGGCTCTTTATCACGAGGACCAGTGTGGGAAGCTATGAACATGGCTGCTATGGATCAATACACCACCCTGTGGGAAGAAAATAAAGGGGCTCCCCCTTACATGGTCAACGTCTTTAACAACTTCTATGGAATGGGTGGACAACCAGTAGGGGAAACAGCTGGTTTTTCAGTAGCCGCCCGTATTGGTAGTGGAGTCAACCCAAGCAGCATGCATAGTGAAAGGGTAGATGGATTTAACCCCCTCGCTGTAGCCGATGCAACAGCCCGTAAAAAAGAAATTCTCCTTAAAGGAGAAGGCCCAGTATTTATGGACACCATTACCTACCGTTTTACTGGCCACTCACCTTCAGATGCGATGACATACCGAAGTAAAGAAGAAGTTGATTCATTTAGAGAACAAGACCCAATTTTCAAATATGGTGAATACCTAATAGAGAATAAAATTGTTACAAAAGAAGAATTAGCTGCTATGAGTGAAACTATCCTCTCTAAACTTAAAATTGCTATCACAATTGCAGTAGATGATGTAATCTCTCCAATGGTAGATGGAGAGTTTATTGAAAGCGTGATGTTTAGTAACCAAAACGTCCCTTCTTTAGATGACAGAGAGGTAGAACTCTCCCAAAAACTAGAAGACAACGCTCGCTATCAACAAATTAGTCGAAGGAGCCGTTATGCTTTTGATGAAACTGGTAAAGAACTCCCTTCTTCGAAACAATACCAATATAGAGATGCAGTCTTTGAAGCAATGGTCTATAGATACATGATCGACCCAACTATGGTTGCTTATGGTGAAGATCATAGAGACTGGGGTGGAGCATTTGCTTGTTACAGAGGACTTACTGAACTCCTTCCTTACCATAGATTCTTCAACTCACCAATTAGTGAGTCAGCTATCGTTGGCTCCGGTGTAGGATATGCCCTTAGTGGTGGACGAGCTGTAGTAGAATTAATGTACTGTGACTTCTTAGGATGTGCTGGAGATGAAGTATTTAACCAAATGCCAAAGTGGCAATCAATGTCAGCAGGTGTCCTTAAGATGCCCCTCGTCCTACGAGTCTCAGTTGGTAATAAATATGGTGCTCAACACTCCCAAGAGTGGACAAGTATGGTAGCTAGTGTTCCAGGACTTAAAGCAATGTATCCAGCAACCCCATACGATGTAAAAGGGATGCTCAACTACGCCCTTCGTGGAACTGACCCTGTGGTGTTCTTTGAAAGTCAAAAACTCTATGGAATTGGGGAACAATTTGTTACTGAAGGAGTCCCAGAAGGATATTATGAAATTCCAGAAGGAGAACCTGTAAAGAGAACTGATGGAAAAGATGTTACCCTTATCGCCCTAGGGCCATCCCTTTACACCTGTATGGCCGCTAGTAAGAAATTAAAAGATGATTATAACTTAGAAGCAGAAGTTATTGACCTCAGATGGATTAACCCCCTCAAGTATGACCTGTTAATTGAATCAATCAAAAAGACGGGGAAAGTAGTTCTTGTCACAGACAGTAGTGAAAGAGGTTCATACCTACAAACCGTCTCTGCAAACCTCTCTCGTCTTGCCTTTGATTACCTTGATGCTCCTCCTATTGTGATTGGAAGCAGAAACTGGATTACCCCACCGGCGGAAATGGAAGAGTACTATTTCCCACAAGTTGATTCAATTATTGATGCTATCCACCAACAAATACTTCCTATTGCAAACAGAAAAATAGTGAAGAATTATAGTGATGGTGAGTTTAACAGACAATCTAATAGTGGTGTATAATAGATAAAACAATAATATACGCGTGTGCATACGTGCACACGTATCTTTTATAAAAGGAGCTTAACTACAGTGGAGAGTTTTTCATATAATCTGATGGTACAACGCCTCAATTCAGAAGAGAAGAGAGAGAGATTAGACTCTTGTAATGAAGTGAGAGAAGCTCAACAAAAGGGCTATATTAATCGAAAAGTATTACAAGAAGTAAATAATCATGTACACACTATCTACTCTTTTTCCCCGTATAGCCCTACATTAGCAGCGTTTAAAGCGTGGGAGGCTGGTCTTACCATCGTAGGCTCTGTTGATCATGACTCAATCTCTGCTTCTCGTGAAATAAAAGCAGCAAGTGCCCTTATAGGAATTGCCTCTACTAGTGGCTTTGAGCTCAGGGTAAGTTTTCTTGACTCTCCATTTAAGGATAAAAAAATAAACAACCCAGATAGCAAAGGAATTGTTTATATGGTTGTTCATGGGGTAAAAGAGAGCGCCGTTGATCAGGTCGCTGAATTTTTAAAACCTGTGCAAAAAGCAAGAAATAAGAGAAACAGAAAACAAGTAGAAGCCCTTAATGCCCTTATTGCTCATAGTGGCCTCCCTCTTATCGATTTTGATAAAGATGTAGTCCCTATTTCTAAAATAGAAGAGGGGGGAAGTATTACAGAGCGTCATATCCTCTACGCTTTATCACAAAAGATGTATCAATACCTTAAGAGCCAAAAAGCAGTCGTCTCTTTCCTTAAAGAGACTCTTACCATATCCATCCCTTCAAAAATTGAAACAATATTATTGGATATTGAAAATGAACATTTTTTATATGACCTATTAGGCCTATTTAAAAGTGCTTATTTGGACAAATTCTTTATTCAACCATCAAGTGATG
>SABI01000785.1 GCA_009929055.1 Spirochaetia bacterium
ATTACAAGAAAACAAAAAGAGGTAATGGTAAAAGAGTGTTAGAAATATCTTCTCATAATACAGGAGATATTATTACAATTCTTACTGAAAAAGGCAAAGAAAGTAGTTATACAAAAAATCATCGTTGTCTTGCTCGTATTCACTTAAAAGGAAATGAGCACAAAAGTGTAACCTATATAATGAGAAACAAACAAGGTTATTACAGAGTTGGTAGTACGCAGTTGTTTGTTTTAAAAGACAGAAATTTTGGTGTTAGAGCTAGAATGAACGCAGAAAAAGCTGACTGTGCTTGGATTTTAGATGTGTTTGACACTCCTCAAGAAGCATGGTTAGCTGAACAGATTTGTGCTTACAAATTTGGTATTCCTCAAACTACTTGGGTTACTGCAAACACTCAAACAAGTGGTAAAGACCTTGAAAGCTTGTATAATCATTTAGGTGACTTGACAAACAGTGTATCTGACTGCTTGAATCTTTATGGGAGAGATATAAAATATCCAATTTTCACTTCGCATTCAGGAACTCATTTTTCAAAAATTCATGTTACAGAGGTCAGAGCGTGTAATCTTATCCCAAAAGTAATGGACATTGCAGTTCCTTATTTGACTGAGAAAGATAGATTACAAAATGACTATGAGCAGATAATAAATGTAAAGGTAACAAGAGACTCAGTTTTAAAAGTATATGGAATCAAAGTTGAGGACACAGAAACTTATGTTTCTGATGGAATACTCACACACAACTCTATCTATGGGTTTAAAGGAGGTAATGTTTCTCTGTTCTTGAGACTTGTTGAGGACAGTGACTTTGATACCTACTACCTGACCAATAACTACCGCAACAGTCGGGAAATTCTGAATCTTGCCGATACTGTTATCTCTCAAGTGAGTAGGAAGATTACCAAGTCTATTTCACCTAAGATTGATAAAGATGGTGATGTGACCATTATGTCAAGAAACAAAATTAGGGAAGCTCTGAGTCAAATTGATGACTATAGAAATTGGTTTGTTCTTACTCGCACAAACAAAGAGCTATTC
>SABI01000786.1 GCA_009929055.1 Spirochaetia bacterium
AGATAAATACTCCGAATGGCTCATATTATCTTGATATACATCATACGAAGACTTATTATATTTGTTGTTGCCCAAATTCACATTGTATGGTGGACTAGTGACTACTAAGTCAATCTCGTTAATCTCATTTAACCCTTCGAGACAATCCATATTATATATATTATTAATTTCTAACATTTTCTCACTCTTTACACCTCACTTTTTATAGTTTCGTTGGCTTTTTTCACCTATTTCTGGGTAGTCATCTAAATCAGTTAAATCTCCCTTTCTGGGAATAAGTTCATCGGTCACATAATACAAAATTCTTTGAGCGTCACCTCTACTATCAACAGGAAGACTCTGAACAAACGTATACAGTTTATCGGCAAAAAGTCTAACCATATCAGCAGGGGTGGTGTCTCGTGTCTTCTTAAATTGTTCCGGTGCAATCAATCGGGCTCTCTCAGTGAAGTACCTACCCAAAGTTACATCTAGTGCTTCTTTCATTGCTTTTTCTAAGGTTATCTTAGAACTAACCGAGTGAAGGGAATAACCCACAACAGCAGGTGCGGTTGTAATAATACACTTCACACGACCATTCTTTTCATAGAAAGTAGCTTCAACACGAGAAGCCCCGAAAGGGTATTTTTCAAGGTCTATCTTGAAATTATAATGGTTTATTTCCTTCCAAGAGGACATTTTACTTCACCACTTTCTCAAACCACTCAACGCGGTAATTATACACACTTTCATTGAATACTAAACAGTTACTCTGGGTAACCTGTTTCACAACTATGGGCTTGGACATAACTAGTTGCACTTCTTCATTGCCCACTGAAATACCAAAACCAGATAATTCAAGTAGGTCAACATCTTTACGAAACTCAACTACGTCACCAACTTTAATAGCGGTGTCGAGTTCGCTTATAAGACGCTCTACAAGAATCTTAGCTCGAAAAAGGCCCTGAGCTTCTCCCCTAAGATAAGCTCGGGTTGGGGGAAAAATTTCTTCCTGCTCTATCTTAGAAGTATGGCTTTCCATTGACGCTAACTCAACG
>SABI01000787.1 GCA_009929055.1 Spirochaetia bacterium
GTTGAGGATTTAGGGAACAGCATTTCAAATGTCAACTCATTAATTTCTGAAGTGTTAGATTCTTCTGTTTTGGCTGAACTGAAATATGAATATCGCCAAGTTTACGCTAAGAGAGCGCACTACGAGGATTATCGTGAGAGAGCGCAAAACTCAAAAAGCCCTCAAGCAGTTGCTTATATTAAGGAATTGATGGATGCAAACCCAATTTTCTCATCAACTCTGAGCAGTGTGGAAGAAGACGTTTCTGTTAAAGATGGTGCTGAGGTTATCACAACACCAATCAAGTTACGACAAGCTGTTTCTATCCTAGCAGACTACCTTGATTTTATTAAAGAACATGGTGAAACTTCTGACTATACTGGACTGCATATCAACATTTCTCACAGATTCTTTAGAACTAACAGAATCCAAGATATTAATTTCTTGAAACTTGTTATTCTACTAGACCCAGATATGATTCAGCTTATGAGCAAGAACGAAAAACGCAAAGGTTGGAAAGAGCGCAATGACATGGTGGCAAGCTTAGGAAAAGTTGTTGACTATGAGATTGAATCTTTAGTTCGTGCTTATAAAGTTGGTGGTTTCTCTAACCTAGAGCAAGCACTAAGTGAAAAACTAATCAGAGCAGAGAAGTTTAAGTCTGTTAACTTTACCAACAGTGTGCTATCAACCAAGAAAGACCAACGTAGAGTTGAGCTTAGGTATCCGGGAGGTAAAGGGTACGAGAATCGCTACGATGACATTACCAGAGAGATTCTATTTGGCTGTTACTCAGTATTAGCAGCAATCGAACCAGAGTTCTTAAAACAGGACTATCTAAAGGGTATTCTACGATACCTAGACCGTGCATCTAAGAAAAAGTACAACATGACTTTCTTAGAAGTTGCAAGTCGATAAGACTTGCACTTGACTGATTGCTAATTTTGCGGTAGAATTAGCAATCAATAAATCGAAACGGCTAAGAAGCGGTTTCACTCATTAAGGGGTGCTGAATCACATCAGCAATCAAATAGGGGGCTTTTATGTCTTTACAATCC
>SABI01000170.1 GCA_009929055.1 Spirochaetia bacterium
TCCCTATAGAGCAAGTTATAGTTCAACCAATAGAGAAAGTTCCTACTCTTCACCTCCTTTCTCCTGGAGTACTTCCCCCCCTCCCTTCTGCTATCTTTAACTCTCCTGACTATGTGGCCTTATTAGATTATCTTCTAGATATATATGATTACATCCTTATTGATACACCTCCTTTATTATTTGCGAGTGAACTACTAGCGATAGCAAAACACGTTGATGGTCTTGCAATAAATGTAAGAGCTGGTATTACTACAAAAGGAGCCCTTCAAGAGCTTATTGATAACTTAGAACTTGGTGGCGTAAATATCCTTGGAGTCATCTTTAATGGAGTAATAGAGTCTAAAATGGGGGGCCATTATTCTGGAGGGCGCTATTATGCCTACAGAGGGTACTCTTATACAAAGCGCTACTATTCTGACCGATACGATACAGACTCTGATTCTAAGAGTAAGAAACAACAAACTACAAAAACTTCTGGTAGTTATCGGAAGAACTTTATGAAAGATTTAACCAAAAGAGAGCAAGATAGGCACCTTGGTTCAAGAGTCCCAATTTATCCTTTTATTGAAAAAGAAGATCCATTTGCCCCAAGTGTTACAGAAAAAGAGAAAAAACAGACTAAACAAACAGAGAATAATGTTGATGATATCCTAGGGTCAATTGAAAATGATGCATCAAGTTCTGGAAAAAGTGAGTAGACACAAGAAGAATCTTTTGCTATGATATTTGATTGATGATAGAGCAAAATAAGGAGAGTTTATTAGAAGAAACTCTCATAAAATTAAGAATAGTTTTCACTCATTATTGATAATAAAAAGCCGGTTTTACCGGCTTTTTTATTGCCTATTGAGTTAAAACACAAAAGGAGGGGTTGATGGGTAACATATTTACTTCACGCACACTAAGTGTCATCGATGATATGAGTATAAGTGAAAGAAGGTATCTGTTTGAAAAAACTAAAATTTTAAAAGATGCTTTTTTACACCAAGATGAACATATTCTCAATTCATTTAGAATTAATAATTCAGATTTTGGTATCTATGAAGTCTTTTTAGAAGATAGCACCCGAACAAGAGAATCTTTTAGAAATGCAGCTGCTTTTCATAAAGTTAAGGTAAGTGACCTAGCCGTTGATACCTCAAGTTTTAATAAAGGAGAGAGCTATGCAGATACCTTTAACACCCTTGCTGGATACCAAAACAGCGTATTTATTATTCGAAGTAAGCTAGAGGGAGTATGTACGTGGCTCCATGAGGCAACTTCTTCCTTCGCTGAACGAAATAACCTTAGTCGAATACCTGCTTTCATAAACGCTGGTGATGGTAAGCATGAACACCCTACCCAAGAACTTCTAGATGAGTTTACCTTCTTAGAAGATAATAATTTTGAAACTAATCAAATCCACTTAGCCCTTGTTGGAGATTTATATCATGGTCGAACAGTACACTCCAAAGCAAATGGCCTTACCCTGTTTAATAAAGTCAAAGTTGACCTTATAGCCCCTCCAGAAATAGCTATGCCAGAATATTATGTGGAAAAAATGAAATCGAACGGATTTGAGGTACGCCTATTTGATTCAATCGAGGAGTATATTAGCCAAAAAGATATTGCGACTAAGTGGTACTTTACTCGACCTCAACTAGAAAGAATGGGGGAAAAAATCTTAAAAAGAGAAGCTGAATTAAGAAACAAAGTTACACTGCAAAAAGAGTACCTTAAAAAAATTCCACAAAATGCAAAGTTTTATCACCCCCTTCCTCGACATAGAGTCCACCCTACTATCCCTACCTTTGTGGATGAAACTTCTTTTAATGGGTATGAAAGACAATCGATTAATGGAATGTATGTAAGGATTGTCCTATTAGCAATGATAGCTGGAACTATAGGAGATGATTTTACTGGTTCAGTAAGTGTTCATGAAAGAAATGATGAAGAATATATCATTGAAGTTCCACCCCACGTAAAAGGGGAGAAAGAGACTGATGGGGTAAGTGAAGGAGTTCGGCCAATTAGAGATGGAATAGTGATAGACCATATAGGTAGGGGAGAAGAACCCTCTGTTATTAGAAAGCATATGGCTTTAATCATCAAAGTACTCAACCTCGATAACTCAAAGGGGGGAGAGTGGGTTTCAACAAGTAAAAATGAGGATCATAAAAATAAAGGGATTATCTTTAGGCCTGGAGTGAGTGAATTCTCTCGTAAAGAGTTGAAGCGCCTTGCTGCAGTTGCAGCAGGAGCTACCTTAAACATTATTAAAGATGGGAAGATTGAGGCAAAGTATAGGACTCACCTACCACCTAGAATTTATAACTTTGATGATCTAGCATGTACAAATGAGTCGTGTATCTCTCATCCAATTCATAATGAAGGGGTGCCAGCTAGGTTTTTTAGAACAAAAGATAACCGCTATGTATGTGCTTATTGTCAAACAGAGCATGATTACCACACAATTTGGAGATAAAACGGGATGAAAACTATAACTGACATACAACAAGAATTTGGAAAGAAGATTGCTAAAAAAGCTCTTTCTATGGAAGCAATAAAGCTCTCACCAAAAGAGCCTTTTCGTTGGGCTAGTGGTGCAAGGATGCCTATCTACAATGATAACAGAAGACTTCTAGCAGATAGTGAAGCCAGAAGACTCATAGCTCAAGGATTTAAAGAGCTCTTTGAGGCAGTTGAACCCTCTTTTAGTGTTATAGCTGGGACGAGTACTGCAGGAATACCCCACGCAACAACTTTAAGTGATATCCTTCAACTCCCCCTCATCTATGTACGCTCAAGTGGAAAAGAGCATGGGTTAAAAAATCAGATTGAAGGGATTGGCCCTGCTCTTAGTATTGAAGGAAAGAGAGTCCTTTTAATTGAAGATCTTATTTCAACAGGAGGATCCTCTATTGCTGCAGTGAATGCCTTAAGAGATCAAGGGGCAATTGTCCCTTACTGTTTTTCTATCTTTACCTACCAACTAGAAGCTTCAAAAGAGGCTTTTGAAACATTAAATCCCCCTTGTATTTCTATTTCCCTATTAGATTATGAGTCTATGCTTGCAACCGCAGAAGAGACAGGGTATCTTAATGAGACTGATATGAAGCTCTTATTTGAATGGAGAAAAGATCCATTTGGGTGGGGCTTAAAGAATAATTTTGTTTAAAGAGGCAGTAAATTGACAAATTATCAACAGATGCTTAATGAGAGTGCATTAAAGGTAAAAAACTGTGCCTGTATGGGCCTCGATGTAAAATGGGAAGTTCTTCCATACCGAACTGGAAATATTGGACAAGATATTGTTAAATTTTTCGATGAGCTTTTCAATGCTATGGTGAAATATAATCTCTCTCCCTCCGCTTTTAAACCTAATGTGGGCTATTACCACGCCCTCGACAACCCCAGAAAAGGGGAGTTTGAAGGCTCTCTTGCCCTCTCTCATATCTTTGATATGGTTCGTTCTTTATTTCCCTCAATTCCAATTATTTTTGACTCAAAAAGGGGAGATATTGCTACTAGTAGTGCTAATTATGCTCAAGAAGCTTTCGATACATGGCAAGCTGACTGTGTGACAGTAAGCCCCTACATGGGAAGTGACTCAGTTCTTCCCTTCTTAGAGGGCATCCATGGTCACAAAGGGGTCTATATCTTAAACAGAACAAGTAACCCAGGGGGAAAAGATCTTCAACAATTATTAGTCTTAGATAATGTTGATGAAAATGAAATGTATCCCCTCTATATGGCAGTCTCTCACAAAATCGCCTCCTGGGCGAAAAAGAATGAGAATATTGGAGCTGTTGTAGGGGCTACCCATTTAAAGGAATTAAAAGAGATTGCAAGTTATTTCTCAACCCAAAATATTCCACTATTAATCCCAGGAGTAGGCTCCCAGGGGGCAAGTGCAAAAGTTACCCTTGAAGCCCTCAAAGAGGTTGGGTATCCTATTAATTTAGGACGAATAAATAGCTCAAGTAGTCTCACTCATCCTTGGAAAGTTGCACCAGCTCCCTCTTCTTGGATGGATCGGTGTATTGCTAATATTGATAAATTACTTGAGGAGACGGCCCTGTAATGCCTTATATTCATAAAAAGCAACAATTAAAAGAGTTCTTTTTTCATCGTCATAAAAGGGCTCAGATCTCATTGGCAACTGTGAGTGGAGTTCTCTCGACCAAACCTCAGATGATAAAGTATGTTGATACCACTCTTTTAGAGTTCGACATTATTACCTCAAAGAGTTTTCAAGTAACTCCTAATAGTGGAAACAAGGAACCTATTATTTGTGAAATTGAAGTGGGCAGTTATGGAAACTCGGTGGGCTTGAGAAATCCAGGAATGGATGTAGCTTATCGAGACCTAGAGGAATTAAGAAAGAGACACTCCTTTAGAGCTTTTCTCAATATCTCTGTTTCAGCGAGTAGCATTGAAGACTTTATTACCCTTATTAAAAAATTTAATCCTATTGCCGATATCATCGAATTAAACTTTAGTTGTCCGCATGCTGAAGATGGGTATGGCTCGAGTATTGGATGTTCAAAAGTGATTAGTAGTGAATATATGAGAAGAATTAGAGAAGCTGTTGGGGGTATTGATGCCCTCATTTTCCCAAAGCTCACCCCTAATGTAGATAACATAGGAGAAATCGCAGCTTCTTTAATCGATAACGGCGCCGATGGCCTTTCTCTTATTAATACAGTAGGACCAACCGTTCACATCTCTTCTGTTTCAGCTACCCCTATTTTACAAAACTCTTTAGGGGGGAAGGGGGGAATGAGTGGTTCGTGGGTGTATGAAAGAGCCCTCGAATGTGTAAAGGAAGTGAGAGGTTCAGTAGGCCCTGATGTCCCTATTATTGGAATGGGGGGAGTGTCAAAGCCAGAAGATATTGTTGAGATGATTCGAGCTGGCAGTGATGTTGTTGGTATTGGCTCTGCTTTTGGGAAAGTTCATCAAAAACAGTGGCCCCTCTATACTCACTCATTAGTAACTGAAGCAGCTGAGATATTCAAAGGGAACAAAGATGTACAAAAAAGTTCTACTTATACCATAAAAGAGAAGAGAATGGAGTATGAAAAACACACCATTCTAGAGAGGACAGAGATAGGAAAAGATACCTTTATTATTACCCTTGATGGAAAACAGGAGTATCATGGTGGAGAGTTTGTCTTTCTTTGGCTTCCTCAAATTGGTGAAAAACCTTTTTCAATTGCCTCATCTACTCCCCTCTCTTTTATTATTAAAGTAAAGGGGGAGTTTACTAAAGCTCTAAGCCTATTGAATGTAGGAGATATCATCTACTCAAGGGGCCTTTATGGCTCTCCTGTAGAGATAGATACTCTTCCAAATTCTCTCCTTATTGCTGGAGGAACTGGAATTGCTGTACTTCCCCCTGTTGCCAAAGAACTAACAGAGAGGGGGGTGAATATCTACACTCTTGTTGGAACAAGTGAGAATAGAGATCATTCGTTACACATCGTTGAACAAAAAGTAGCCTCCTATGGTCCATTAA
>SABI01000171.1 GCA_009929055.1 Spirochaetia bacterium
GATTAATAGAAATTACCATAATCTTTTTTAGTTTAATTAAACATTTATATTTATTCTTTATTTCCTGTTAGTTGAGTTTTACTTATTATGGCAAGCTGTACAGCTCTTTCAAGTATTGCTCTGTGTATTACAGGATTTAGTTCACATTCACTTTCAGTACTTACACCATTGATACTTAGTCCATCAGGTAAATCTACTAGTATAATAGGAGTTGGTTGAGAGATATATCTCATTAAATATTTGTCCACATTATACTTGCTGATTAACTCAGCTAAGTCACTTTTTATATCAAGTCTTAGTACCCTGTCTTTACTTGGTCCTCTAAATGGATTATCCTTTGCTCTATATAAATCATCCTGTGGTAATGGAACCACACTTGCCTCTATACCATCCAAGCAACCTAATCTACTATCCTTGAGGAATGCCACTTCATAAGTAATGAACCAAGTATTTTGTGGTATCTCAAAGAATACTGAATCTTTTGATAATCCTAGCTTTCCTGTAACCTTAGTACTTGTTTCATAGGTCTCCACCAAATTGCTCAAATATCTTCTTATTTCTTCTGTCTGTTCAAAGGACTTACCATAAATAATATTCCTTCCAGAGTAGATGTCAATAATCAATTGTTCTTGAGCATTAGTGAGAAATGTTGATTTCTCATATTCATCAAGGGTTATATTAGGAGTGACACCAAATGAGTTAAGTAAAGTACTGAATCCATCAGAAAATTCTTTATTAGTCATACTTTATCATTTTACTCTGACCTCTGTCCTAATTCAACACTTGCCTTTAAGTCTCCTTGGTAAGCTGCCTTAGCCAATTCAACGGCTCTCTGTAATATCTCACTATGAATATTTGGGTTAAGCTCACATTCTGAAATAGTGCTTACACCATTTATTGTGACATCACCATATTCAGAAGATAGATTAGTAGTGATAATTGGAGCAGGTCTTCTTATATATCTTATCTTATAGTCTATAATAGTTTCATTACTGTTTACTATTAATTCTACAGAGATATTGTTTATAGAAGTAGTAATTATTCTCCATGCCTGATATTTAACTGGTTCATTATAGGGTCTTGACATAAGCCTTGTATAATCAGAATAACTGATTGGAACTATCTGTTTAGTTCCTGCATTAGTATCAACAGCCTCATTTATAACCAAGAATAAGTCAGCAGGTAAATCATATACCTTAGCTCTCTTATCAAAGGTGGTAGTAGGAGTACTTGTGTTAAGTACTCCTTGCCCTACCTTTATTAATTCTGAAAAATCTATTTGTCTTTTTGGTGAATCATCTAATCCTTTTCTATACTTATTACCTGCTGGTTCAAAGTAGTTCTTAACTACCTCTTCTTGAGCCTTAGTAAGCAGTACAGACTTCTCATACTCATTTAACCCCGGAGCAGCATTGCTCATTATGTTGTTATAGAGTACATCAAATTCATTAGAAAATTCATTAACATTCATATCTTTATCCTTTTAGCTTTGCTTCCAGACTGAACTTCAATTCCTGTCTCTTAGGAGCACTTAAGAACTTAGCAGCTACACTTAAAGTAGGTTCTTCATTATCTCCACATAGAGGAGAACCGTCAGATTTAAGGTATAACATACCCCCTCTGTTACTAATTAGACCTTCTTCAATAGCCTTCTTAATCAGAACTTTAGTATCAAGATACGGGTCTTCTGAGACTCTTAAGAAAAGTTTTGGGTCAGCTTGAATTAGCTTGTTAATCTTCTCATGTAAGAATTCAATCTTAGTTGTCTTAGCAAGAGGTCTACCATCAATAGTTTCAATGATTACTCTCAGCTTATCAGCATCCTCTTGAATTTCCCCAAACTTCATGTATGACTGCATTGTAGCATTCATTTCCTTCTTAGCAGTCTTAGCTTCTTCACCTTCCTGTACAATTACAAACTGGTAAGTCATTTTAGGTCTGTCTTGCAACTCTTGAAGAGAAGATGCAATATAGTCCTTGTTTGCTAAAAGGATTTTATATTTGATATAATCATCAGGGTCAGCCAAGTTCAAGAAATTATCTTGCTTAGTTAATCTCACTGTATAATTCTCCCAGAAGTTATCTACCTTCTTATAGATAGATAGAGCATTGTATTCAAGACCCATTATCTCTTCAAGGTAGGCTTTCTCCTTATCAGTGAGTGCATTTACATACATACCAGAACTTAATCTTGGTAGAGTAAACCATCTTACTGCTGCTTCTGCCATACCTCCATATAGGATATGCTTAGGGTTTGAAACTAAACCAGTCTGCTTGGGAACAAACCTTACTATAACTCTTTCATTTCTTAGGCAGCTAATAGGTTCATCATTGTCCTCTATTACTGCTTGTTTCTTTGTTTTTCTTGTCTTTGGTTCTTCAAAGAGGTTATCCATATCAGATACAACTGGTGTTTCCTTCATAATCTCTTCATCATCCAAAATCATCTTACTAACTTCTTTTGCCATATTACTTCTCCATTTAATATCTTAAAAAAGAAAAAGGGGAAGAGGAGTTTCTCCCCCTCCCCTTTTATTTTATGCTTATCCTTGCAAAATTGCAGGAATTAATGACATAGTTCTTGTTGGGTCAAGCACACAAACACCCAAAGTAGCCATTCTGTGAATTACAGCAGAGTCCTCATCAAATGACATGTAAGGATTACCCTTTTGTCCAGTGAAAGGATTTCTAATACCCCATTGGTATCCTCTGTACTCATTGTCACCCTTAATCTTACACTTGAAGATATTAGGTTGGTCCATAGTACCAATATACCAGATGTCATATCTGTAAGAGAAAGCTACACCACCCATTGGGTGAAGAATCTTGTTTCTTACTGGGTCATCATAGAATGGGTCAACATCCAATCTTACCCTAACACCATTAGGAGCCTTATATTCAACAAATTGGAAACCAGCACTAAGTGCATTGCTGTGAAGTCTTGACTGAACTTTCTCAACAACTCTTGTAGAGTTATTATCAAGTACAAATGTAGTCCAACCAGATACAGTCTTCAATACTTCCTTATGGAACTGAATAGCACCTCTTTCACCAGTCTTGATTACAAAGAGTCTATCATCCATTGCAAGTTTAGAAGCTGACAGTTCATACAGTGCATCTTCAAGTAACTTCAAGCTGAATGTATTGTAGTACATAGTATTAGCAACCTCTGTTTGTTCAAAGATACCAGCACCAGTCTTAATAGCATTACCTGATTTACCAAAGTTCATGTATTCACCATTCAGATTTCTGTTTGAAGTACCCCATGCCATAGCATTGTTCTTGTACTCATCAAATTGAAGTTCTACTTCCCAATCTACATAGTGCATCCACATATTTGCAGTGTCCTTCACTTGCTTTCCACTTTCAAGATTTCTAACCATAGGAATACCCATAGCAAGTTTCTTGTTTAGCTTATTACCAGCTACCTTGTGTTGGATTCTAATTGTAGTCCATTCATTTCTCATGCTTACAGGAGAAGTGAATCTAACATCACCAACCTTTCTTGAAAGTTCTTTTTCTACAGGAGCAAATTCAATAGAGAATCTTTCTCCTTGTTGCAGTCTTTCAGCAGGAACACCTTGAGTATTACCACCCATAAGTTCTACTTTGTACACTGCATTAGTACCTTCCATTCTTGCATCACCAAGGATTCTAAATGGATATACTTGGTTCAAGTTACCTACAATAACTTCACCATCTGCAAACCAGTCTTCTGGGAATACCAGATAGAAAGGAGATGTACCAATCCCCACATTAGCTGCATTAGCAGCAACTACAACACCATTTTCATCCCTTGCTTCAACAAGAGGAATGTTTCTCCTTGAAGAACCAATAACATCCCAGTAGTATTCATTATCATCTTCAAACTCCCTTGTAGGGAATGAATTAAGGAATGTATCCAAGCTCTTTCCTCTATAGAAAGCCAACAGTTGCACCATAAGGTTTGTAGCCTTCTGAGGTGCTTGTTGGAAGATAGCTCCAAGGTGGTTGTCACTTGTCAGACCCTTCCAGTGTTGGAAGCCTAACATTTGAAATTTACCTAATTTACCAGCCATAATCTGTTAATTATTTTTGTTAGTTAATATGTTTTTAGACATCAAGGTCCCAGCCCTTTCCAATATAAGACTCAGTATCTTCCTCAACTCCTCCAACATATCTTGGATTACCTGATGAATTTCTTCCAGTACTACTGAGTTTATGTTCTAATTCTCTAAGACTTTGCTTGACTTCTTTCTTTACTTTACCTTTTACAAGACCATCAATATTCTTGAAGCCATCAGTCATAGTGAACAATACAGACAGATACTTTCTAAACTCAACTGGGTTATCCGTTTCATATTTCTAAATGGCAGTCAAATATTCTCCATCTTCTGTTTTAAAGACAGGCTTAGTAATATTCTCAAATGCTTTTTGTCTTGTAGTCTTATCAAGTGTAATACCTGTAAATACTTCCTTGTCATCAAGCATTGATTTCTTTAATTGTGCAGCCTCTTCTTTAATTTTCCTTTGTCCTTCTTTTGCTTCTTCTTGAGCTTCCTTAATTAGGTCCTGATATTGAGTGCTAAAGTACTCTCTATTACTTTCCAATGCCTCTTTTGCATCTTCAATGTCTGTGCCAGCATTGAAAGATTTCTCAACCTCTCTTTTAGCTCTGGCTTCACTATAACCTCTGTTCCTAAAGTCCTGATAGATTAAGTTCTTTCTCAATCTTTCACCCTTTTCAGTTTCATCAGTTATATATTCCTCCTTGATTGAATCCAAATTAGCAAGGGTTTGTTCATACCTTCTTACTTCATCTGGTTCTACATCAGCTTGTAATGCAGCATCAATTCTCTTTTGTCTTTCATCTAACCTTGCTTGAACAGTTTTTTCAACTGCTTCTGCAAAATCTTCTGGAGTCTTGATACCACTTAATGTAGCATCATCAAGGTCAGGGAAGATACCTTCTTCTTTCAAGGCACTGGCAATGGAAGAGTAGAAGTTAGTTTTGGGAGAAGTACCTTTGTCCTTTTCAGATTGGGTATCTTCCTCTTCTTCTTGATTATCTTTTCCACTACCTACGCTCTCTGGATTATCAAATAAATCATCAGGACTTATCTCTTCTTCCTCAGTAGTTTTTTCAATTTCTTTTTCTTCTTTCTCCTTTGGGGCAGGTGGAGTTACCTGTGTTTTTTCTTCACCCCCATCATCAGAAAATAGATTCTCTACATCTACTTCATCCCCTGTCATAATGAGGTCTTCACTTAATTCTCCTATCATGTTTCTACTCCTTTAGCGCCGAATTACGGCTCCGACGTGGCCGAAGCGGGGATAATTCCCCGAAGTCACGATAACCTCTCGATTGCGTTATCGGGAAGCTGTTTCATTGTTTCGAAAGCTTTGATTGATTCCTGGTGAGACCTTAACTCTTCAGGCTTGCAAACCCGAAGCTTGGTCTCTGCGTCCTTGATATACATGTTGAGTTCCTCAATGACCCCAGGCCAATAG
>SABI01000788.1 GCA_009929055.1 Spirochaetia bacterium
CTCCTGGGTAAGTTTAATAACGGTTATTTATAAGGATTGGAGCACAGTCAAGATGAGATCTCAGTTAGGTAAGGAGGCAGATACTAAGAAGTTGTTTAACAGTATGTTATACAGTTTGCTTAGGAACGGATATAAATTAATAAATCTTAAATAACATGAATATACCAAAAGAGTTTATACAAAACATACAAGGCAAAGAGTTCGTAAAGTACGAAGGATTATTAAATATGTTCCATGAGAACGGAGGGAAGGAAATTCGTACAGAATTAGTTCAGAGTATGCTAGGAGAAGAGACCTTCTTTATCTTTAAGGCAACAGTAACAGGGGCAAAGGGAACATTTGAGGGATACGGAGACAGTTGCAGAGCGAATGTAAACCCAATGATTGTTAAGCACATGATGAGAATGGCAGAGACAAGAGCCAAGGCAAGAGCACTTAGAGATTACAACAATATCGGAATGGCAGCAGCCGAGGAGTTAGATTAATTTATTAAAATTACGAGGATGTTTAATAAAAAGATAAACGATATAACAATACACCAGCACTATAACCCAACAGGATTAGAGCAAATACAAAACATGATACAGGCTTACAAGACCAAAGAGAGATTACAAAAAGAATTGGTTAAGCCAGTAAGCAAGGCAAGAATAGAAAATGCTTATAGAGAGTTTTTAGAAGTAACAGAGAGATACGATTTAAGTAAGAGATCAGAATTAAATTATAAATAAAACTGCTCGTGAAGATAATAAACATAAAACAAACCACGCCTAAGATACTAAAGTTTATTAAGGCAACTTCTAAAAAGGTTTCTAGCAAGGTAATGAAGTTTGACCTTGTAGACGGACAGAGAAGAAGTGAGTCCATAGCAAGAAGATTAGCAATATTACTTCTACTCTTTCTATCCCTTTACATTCTAATTGATTTGCTAGTAGACAATGGGGTGTTAAAGACCAACTCTCAAAGGGAGCAGGAGTCTGCCATAGGGCTGGACATATCTTCTCCAAGCCCTGTAGTAGCCCAAGAAGGCACAGAAC
>SABI01000789.1 GCA_009929055.1 Spirochaetia bacterium
TTTTTTTTATTGAATTGCTTATTAATTACTAAATACTGTCAAGGGTTTTTCTAAAGCTTTGCTCTGGAAAATTGACAGTCATACTTATCTCCTTTAACCTATCCCTACTCTTTAAAGAAAATGGTAGTAGGTCCATTGCCACATTAGATGTAAACAATGTCGGCTTCTGCATATTGTATCTATGATCTAAGAGTTCTTTGAACACTTCATCTAACCAGTTAGACATAGTCTCAGAACCTATATCATCTATGGCTAGGACTTCTACGTTCTTCATTGATTCAAGCAAGCTTCTTTGTTTAGAATCAAACTCATCTTTGAGTTTAGTTTTAATCTCTATTAAGGAATCACAATAAACTCTGAAGCCCCTCCTCATTAATTCTTTTAGAATGATACACATGCAAGTTGTCTTACCAGATCCAGGAGTACGAGAATAGAAATATAATCCTATACCTTCTTTGAAATTATGATCAAGCTTATCGACATAACTTATCATAATCTTTTTAACTCCGTTAGGTATAGAAATGTTTTTCATATCATACTTCTGAAATCTCGGAGACTTTAAGATAGAACTTTTATTCAAGTCCCAATCGTAAGTCTCTTGATTAAAGGACCTCTTCATAGATACCTTTTATCTCTAAGATTAAATACTTCTGATTCTTTTTGCATTTTTTCTTTAACAAGTAAAAGTCTAAAATTGTAAAAAAAAAGCTTCTTTTAGATTCTTGTTTAATTTATTAGTGAAGCAGCTGTGGGTAACGCTTTATCAGTACGAGCTTGTTCACAAGTAGTTAGGCTATAGAACGAGAGTTCGAGCTCTTTATTTGCAACCAATGCAGCCTGCGCCATTGCAAATCGTGCTTTTGCTAACTCGTTGCTAACGTCTCCCAATAAATAAATGTCCCAGGTGTTAAATACAACCCAGTATTTTGCACCAGCACTATTAGGGCCATGGGTACCAGCATAAACTCGTTTAGGGACACCCCGACAGTCAACATTAGCAACAGCGTTGGATGCGATGGTTAATAATAAGATAC
>SABI01000007.1 GCA_009929055.1 Spirochaetia bacterium
CTTGATGAAGTGGCAACAAAGATCATGAAAGGAAAGACGTTTGATCAGGCAACAAGTTGCTCATCAGAGAACTCAGCCCTTATCCAAGAAGAAATCTACCCAGCATTTATTAAAGCTATGGAAAAACAGGGTGGGTATCTTTGTTCAAAAGAAGATAAAGAAAAGTTAGAAAAAGCAATGTGGCCTGATGGGCATACTCTTAATAGAAATATTGTAGCTCAATCAGCTGCTAAGATTGCAAAGGAAGCGGGAATAGCCCTTCCTGAAGGGAAAACCTTTATCATGGCCTTAGAGAGTGGAATAGGAGAAGGATATCCACTAAGTGGAGAAAAACTTTCAGTAGTCCTCACCCTCTATACGTGGAAAACGTTTGATGAAGCCCTAGAGAAGGTAAATAAGATTACTACCTTTAGTGGAGCAGGCCACTCATGTGGGATACATACCACCAATAAAGAAAGAGTATTAAAATTATCAGAAAAAGTGAACGTTTCAAGAGTCATGGTAAACCAACCTCAATCCCTTGCAAATAGTGGTGCTTGGACAAATGGGATGCCTGTTACTTTAACCTTAGGATGTGGATCTTGGGGAGGAAATATTTCAACTGAAAATATCTCATGGAAACACCTTCTTAACACCACATGGGTAGCTTTTCCTATAAAAAGTAGACAAATTCCTGACGAAGAACTCTTTAGTGAAGAAATACGAAAAGCATAAGAAGGGAATATATGACCTGTGATGAACAAACACAACTATTAGAAACCATGAAAGCCTCCGCCCTTGAGGGGGGAGGTAAAGAGAGACAAAAGAGGCAATCTGAGAAGGGAAAGCTCTCAGCTAGAGAGAGAATTAAAGAGCTCATCGATAAAGAAAGCTTTAATGAAACTCAGAAATACATAACAGGTAGATCTACTAGTTGTGGATTAGACCACCATCGCCTTCCAGGGGATGGTGTAGTGACAGGAAGTGCTCTCCTTGATGGCAGACAAGTGTGGATAAGTAGCCAAGACTTTACCGTCCTTGGAGGCTCTTTAGGAGAGATGCATGCTTCTCGAATAGCCAATGCCCAAGAAGCTGCTTTGAAAACACGAAAACCTTTTATTCAAATAAACGACTCAGGTGGAGCAAGGATTCAAGAAGGAATCTACTCACTTGATGGGTATGGGAAAATCTTTAGAAACAATATTATCTCAAGTGGAGTAATACCACAAATCTCCCTCATTCTCGGCCCTTGTGCAGGGGGGGCAGCGTACTCACCAGCCCTTACAGATTTTGTCTTTATGGTAGACCCTATAAGCCAGATGTATATAACAGGACCCGATGTCATTAAGACAGTAACAGGGGAAGATGTCACTCATGACCAATTAGGGGGTACACTAGCTCATGCAAGTAAGAGTGGGAATATTCACTTTGCTTGTGAGAGTGAAAAAGATTGCTTTGCTACCCTTAAACAGTTATTGAGTTACCTCCCATCTAATTCAGATGAGAAGCCTCCAGTATTGAAGGAGAGCAAAGAGGGAAAACCTAGACTAAGTAACAAGATTTCTTCGATTCTCCCTGAGAGGATTAACAAGTCGTATGATATGAAAGAAATTATCTACGATATAGTAGATAAAGGAGTCTTTTTAGAAGTTCAAAAAGATTTTGCTAAGAACATTATTACAGGATTTGCTCGAATAGGGGGAAGGAGTGTAGGGATTGTAGCAAATCAACCGCAAGCCCTTTCAGGAACCCTCGACATTGACTCCTCAGATAAAGGGGCTCGGTTCGTTAGAACATGTGATGTCTTTAATGTCCCTATCCTTAGTCTTGTTGATGTTCCTGGGTATATGCCTGGATTAAAACAAGAGTATGGTGGAATTATTCGTCATGGAGCAAAGATGCTCTATGCCATAGGAGATGCTACGGTACCAAAAGTATCAGTAGTCGTGAGAAAAGCATATGGTGGAGCCTATATAGCGATGGCTTCAAAGAGCCTTGGGTATGATAGAGTGATAGCCTTATCAACAGCTTCTATTGCAGTAATGGGGGCAGAAGGGGCAGCAGAGATTATTTATCGTAAAGAGATCAATAGTTCAAGTGACCCAGCAAAAACAAGACAAGAGAAGATAGAAGAGTTTCAAAGGGAATCAATGAACCCATTTGTTGCAGCAGCAACAGGACTCGTTGATGATGTTATTGCAACAAAAGACTTGAGAAATGAACTTATCTACTCCTTTGAATACCTAAGTGATAAACAAGAAATACGCCCAAAGAGAAAACATGGCAATATGCCTTTATAGGAGAATGAGATTAGCTTATTTAAGGGGGAGTACATCGAGGATGTACTCCTTTGTTTCCATAAGGTCAGTTTTAAAGCTACTGACAAGAGTTTGTTCATCTTGACTTTTAAAGGACTCAAACATTAATTCATGGACAGCAAAATTTGTGAATATTTTTGACCCTGGAGCATGTATTCCAAAATATGGGGCGAGTCTAAGCCATAAGTTATTCACAATATCTAAAGTAATAGAGCTGTTGGTGTTTTCATACATAGTAAAATGAAATTCTTTATTCCACTTCAAGAAGTGTTTTGTATTTGAATTTGCTACACTCATCTTCTTTAGAGCATTTTCAAGTTTATGTTCTATTCTCTTACTTCCCCTTAAGCAGCTTTCTCGAACAAGGTCAGTTTCATGATGGAATCGTAAATTAAAGATCTCTATAATCTGCTCTCTTGTAAGGGTATTAATACTCATTTTCTTATTACTTTCTATGATAATTACTTTTTCAGTTTCAAACTGCCACAAAGCTTCTCGAACAGGCATAATACTCACACCGAGCTTATCAGCAAGAGTTCTAAGGGAAAAACTCTCCCCGGGCTCCATTTCTGCTGACATTATTGACTCTCTAATCTGGTCATATACCTTTTGTCGTAGTGTTTTAGTTTCAATTTTGCTTATAGGCATGTTGTTTTTCCATTTATTTTATCCGTGATACATTATAATATATATTCAATTCAGTACTATGTAAAGAAGAGTATTCTATTAGTAGCCAATAATCCCTTATTTTATCTCTACTATATCTTTATGAAGATGAGCTTTACAGGTAAACTGTTATCACATATATTTTATACCTTGACTTAATTCTATTACAGGTTACAATAAATAAATAATAAAAATGAGTAAGGAGAACTTCGATGAAAGAGAGAGGGAAAACCCCATTGGCACATATGGCCGAGACAACTGAAACTGAGTTTTGGAATGATTCTTGTTCCTTCAGTGAACTTAAATATGCAATAGAGCATGGAGCGGTTGGAGCAACGACGAACCCTGTTATTGTGGGGGATGTATTAAAGAAAGAGCTTCCTTTATGGAAAGAGAGTATAGAGAATTTAATTAAAGAAAATCCTGATTCTAACTACGAAGATATCGCTTGGATGCTTAATGAAATGATGGCAGTAGAAGCTGGGAAGTTATTGCTTCCAATATTTCATGCTTCAAAAGGGAAGAAAGGGAGAATTTCAATCCAAACAAATGCTAAGTATTATAAATCTTGGAAAGAGATGACCGATCAAGCTGTTTATTTTAACACTCTTGCCCCTAATATGCAGGTGAAGATGCCAGCTACAAAAGCTGGAATAAAGGCAATGGAGGAGGCGACCGCACAGGGAGTGAGTATTAATGCCACAGTGAGCTTTACTGTCGCCCAAGCTCTCGCTGTAGGTGAAGCTGTTGAGAAAGGATTAAAAAGAGCTGTAGAGAATGGAATAGATATCTCTACTATGAGTCCTATTTGTACCATTATGGTAGGCCGCCTTGATGACTGGGTGAGAATATCAGGAGATAAGAGTGGGGTGATTACCACTCCAGGATATATTGATTGGGCAGGGGTTGCTGCATTCAAAAGAGCCTATTCGATATTTAACGAAAGAGGATATAGAACACGACTCCTTTCTGCCGCTTATAGAAATCATCTCCACTGGTCTGCTCTTATTGGGGGGAAAGTTTCTATGACAATCCCTTACGGATGGCAGGTTAAATTTAATAATTCAGATATAGAAGTAAAACATGCTATTGACACTCCAGTCGAAGAACATATTATAGAAGAACTCATGAGTAAATACCCAGAATTTGTCAAAGGGTACGAACCTGATGGCCTCTCAATTGAAGAGTTTGATTCATATGGAGCTGTAGTGAGGACCTTACGTTCATTTATTAGTGGATATGAAGGGATGTTAGGGATTATTCGGGACTTTATGCTTCCCAACCCTGATGTGAAATAGAAGTAGAAAAGGAAACAAAATGAAGGGATTTAGAATAAATGAGCCAGGGAATGTGAGTGTCGTCGACAACCTTTCCATGCCTATCATGAAAGAAGATGAAGTTCTTATTGAAATAAAAAGGGTTGGGTTTTGTGGAACTGACCTAAATACCTACAGAGGGAGAAACCCACTCATTAAGTTTCCCCTCATCCCTGGACACGAAGTTTCTGGTGTGATAGCAAAAATGGGCTCTAATGTACCAAAAGAATACACTATTGGTGACAGAGTTTCTGTTCTTCCCTATACAAATTGTGGAGTTTGTTCATCCTGCCTTGTTGGTAGGGTGAATGCTTGCAAAGATAATCAAACCTTTGGTGTTCAGCGTGATGGGGCAATGGTGGAATATATTAGTGTTCCTTACCAAAAGATTATTAGTGGACTAAATTCTCTCACTTTTGAATCAATTGCGATAGTAGAGCCTCTAGCAGTAGGGTTCCATGCGGCACGGCGATTGAATCCTAATAATGGGGATATTGTCCTTGTATTTGGGTGTGGAATGGTAGGTCTTGGTGCTATTGCGAACCTTTCGATCCTTGGAGCCAAAGTAATTGCGGTAGATATTGATGATGAAAAATTAGATATTGCTACCTCTTGTGGTGCGACCTATACAATTAACTCTTCAACTCAAGACCTTCAAAAAGAAGTATTGAACATTACTAACAACCATGGACCTGTAGGGGTGGTTGAAGCTATTGGACTTGTAGAAACATATAAACTTGCAGTAGATATTGTCTCCTATGCAGGAAAAGTTGTCTATGTAGGATACGCAAATCAGCCAGTAGATTTTATTACTAAGCAATTTGTCTTGAAAGAAATTGAGATTCGTGGATCACGAAATGCTGTGAAACAAGATTTCAGCGATGTTCTTATGGCAATGAAAGATGGGAAAATCCCTAGTGAAAAACTTATTAGCAAAGTTGTTCCGTTAATTAAAGCACCTTCTGCCCTTAAAGAGTGGAGCGATAACCCAGGGAAAATATCAAAAATACTCGTATCGTTTGAGTGATAATCTCTCTAGGTTAGTGAATTATTTCACTAACCTAGAGTGTAAATGAGAATCTTCTCTTCTATCTAAGAGTATTTCTATTTTCAATTCTTTGTCATAAATTTTGTGAAAAAGTTGATTAATTCGAGAAAAACTCTAAAAATTAGAAATTATTAAAAAAATATTATCCCTCAATTCTATCCTTAATATTGCCAATATTTTCGACCTATTAAGTTAATTTCTTATATTATGAATAAATAATTATTTACATAAAAAGTATAATTTCTATGAAAATAAGGATTGACATATCCTATATCGGTGTTAATATATGGTATACAATTTTTAAAGGAGTTTTTATGAAACGAATTACAGTTCTCTTACTCGTAATGGTTTTAGCTTTTTCTGTTGTCTTTGCTCAAGGACAGGGAGAGACAGGAAAAAAAGAACAAGTGAAAATGAATATTCAACACAACCTTCCTAAGACAGAAACATGGCAGGTCGGTTTTGAATTTATTCAAAGTGAAATGATGAAGAGATTCCCAGATCAAATTTCTTCAACAATCTATCCTAATGGACAGCTTGCAAATAACAACTGGGCAACTATTTTTGAACAAACACAAGAAAACGTTGTACAGATGGCTTGTGAATCACAAGTAACATTAGCTAGCTTAGTTCCAGAACTTTTTTCACTAAGTACCCCTTTCATGTTTGAAAACATGGAACACGTTCTTAGATTCATGGATCAAAAACCTGCTTTTGTTGACCAATGGTTTGCAAAATTAGAAACAAAGAACCTTAAAGTTATCACCTACTGGCCAAGAGCTCCTCGACAATTGCTTAACTCAGTACGCCCTATAGTTGTTCCTAGTGACATTGAAGGTATGCGTTTCCGTGTTCCTGCTATGGATCTTTTTGTAACAACATTCCAAGCAATGAAAGCTAATCCAGTACCACTTCCTTCAGGTGAAATTTACACAGCAATGCAACTTGGTACCGTTAGTGGTGAAGACAATGCTTTATCAACAGTTTATTCAACAAGAACATATGAACAAGGTAAGTACATGAACGTATGGAACTACATGGGCGATGGTGTACTCGTTGTTGTAAATAAAGATTGGTATGATGGTCTTTCTGACGAATTCAGAACTGCACTTTTAGAAGTTGCTGCAGACTCAACTGCTGTTGTTCTCAATAGCACAATTGAACGAGAAAAGATTGCTCGTGATGCAATGAGCAAAGCTGGAATTACGTTCACCGATTTTACTCCTGAAATGAAAAAACCTTGGAGAGCCTTAATGGATCCTGCATACGCAGCTATTAAGAAAACCATTGGTGAAAAATCATGGAATGAACTCGTTGCCCTTGCAGATGCAACTCGCTAAAGCATATTTGTAACGAAATGTAATAATTGTAGGAATGCTTTGCTAGTCGAAGCATTCCTATACTAATGATTAGAGTGAGGGAATTTCCTATGGAAAAAAACAAACTTAGTGCCAAGTATCTCTTGAGAAACCCAGAATATGCAATTGCTCCAACTTTTTTAGTTGTTATATTGCTTTCTGCTATTATTCAAGTGTTTAACCGAATGATTCCATCGCTTAGAGCGCCATGGACTCTAGAACTCATCACCTATCTGTTTGCTGGACTTGTGTGGGTAGGAATTGCTTTAGCAATACACGACGATTCACACGTTGGAATTAAAACAGTCTATCAAAAGTTTCCAAAAAAAATCAGAAAAGGGGTAAAAATTATCCATATGATTCTTTTTGGGCTCATGATGATCATTTTTGGCTATCTTGGTTTGATGTCATTACTAAGCTATGTGAGACGAGGACAAACTACTCCCGCTCTTCATGCACCACTGTGGCTTATGCGCTCTCCCATTATTATTGGAGCTTTGTTATCTGTCTATCGCTTGGGTGAAAGAATTATGATGATCTTTAAAGATACTGACCCAGAATTTTTGTATGAAATTCCTGTAGGATTAGAAGATTTACCTATAGAAGAGTTAATTGAAAAAGGATTTATAGAAGTAAAAGGAGATAAAGAATGATTCCAGTAATGAGTTTAACTGTGTTTGGAATGGCAGTATTTTTGCTCATTCTAGGTGCTCCCGTGTTGGTTTCCATTGGGTTATCTAGTGTGTTTACCATTATGTTCTTTAATCCTGTCCCCTTAATTAGTATCCCTCAATTGATGTTTAGTGGTACTGAATCCTATGTTCTCGTAGCTATTCCCTTGTTCGTTCTTTCAGGAGTCCTTATGGAATCTACTGGAGTAGCTGGAAAACTGATTGACTTCACAAAAGCTGGAGTAGGTTGGGCAAGAGGTGGTTTAGGTGCTGCAAACGTACTCGGTAGTTTTATCTTCGGTGGAATGAGTGGCTCTTCAGTTGCAGATACGGTTGCCTTAGGGACTATCCTTATTCCTGAAATGGAAAAAGATGGATACGATAAAGGGTATTCTGCCGCCATTACAGCCCTCTCTTCAACTCTAGCGGTAATTGTCCCTCCTAGTATTTTGATGGTTATTATTGGAGCTGTTTCAGAATTATCAGTTTCATGGTTACTTATTGGAGGCCTTGGACCTGGTATCTTACTCACAGGAACAATGATGGTGCAAAACTATTATATTTGCCGAAAAAATAAATATGGAAGTATGAGTAAGTTTTCATTTAAGCATCTGTGGGATAAGTTCAAAGTGGGACTTTGGGCCCTAGGGGCTCCAATCATTATTATGATTGGAATTATGACAGGGTTTGTTACCCCTACCGAGAGTGGTGCTTTAGCTGTTATCTATACCCTAATAATTGCAGCATTTTTCTATAGAACATTGAAAAAAGGGGTAATATACAAATCCCTCCTTTCAGCTGCTAGACTCACCGCAGCTGTTGTCGGAATTATTGGAACTTCTTCAATCTTTACATTTATCCTCACATTTGAAGGACTTCCTCAAATAGTTGCTCAGTTCTTATTAGGAATATCAACAAATAAAATGGTCATTTTCTTTATGATCAACATATTTCTGTTGGTCATGGGAATGTTTCTTGACGCAGGGGTAGCTATCATCGTTATGGCACCAATACTTTTCCCAGTTGCCCTTGCTGTTGGGATTAACCCTATCCACTTTGCTGTAGTTTTTGTGTTAAACTTAGCAATTGGAATGGTTACGCCCCCTTTTGGAGTCTGTTTGTTTAGTACGTGCAACGTTGCTAAAATGGATATGGGACGTCTTATTAAAGCAGCGATGCCTTTGTACCTTTCTATGTTGGTGGTGCTTGTGTTAGTAACGATATTCCCACAAATAGTTCTTTGGATTCCAACTATTACATTGGGTTGATATTATAGTATAGGAGAAAAATATATATGAAAGGATTAGTTAAATTTGCTGCAGGGCCTGGAAATTTAGAAATTAGAGAAGTGGTAGAACCCACAGCAAAACCAGGATTTGTAAAGATAGAAGTAAAAGCTGCTGGCATTTGTGGCTCAGATATTCACATCTACCATAGTGATATCGCAATTCCAGTTCGTCCACCAGTAGTTATTGGCCACGAATTCTCTGGTGTAGTTGTTGAAGTAGGAGAAGGTGTTACTACCTGTAAAGTAGGAGACAGAGTCTCGAGTGAAACAGCTTATTCTTATTGTGGAAAATGTCACAATTGTAAAACAGGACGCTATAACCTCTGTAATGATAGAAGAACCCTTGGCTATTGGTATAATGGAGCGTTTGCTAAATTTACATTAGTTCCTGCTGACCGTATTCAAAAACTTCCTGATTCAATTAGTTTTGAAGAAGGGGCTTTGTTAGAACCAGCAGCATGTGTAACTCACGCCGCTATGGACCTTGCAACTATTCAAGCAGGGGACGTTGTCCTTGTTTCAGGGCCAGGTGCAGTTGGCTTAATAGCCTTACAAGTCGCAAAAGCTCATGGAGCATTTGTTATTGTTTCAGGCACAAGTGTCGATACGAGTAGACTTGAGTTTGCTAAAAAACTTGGAGCAGACATAATAGTTGATGTAATGAAAGAAGATCTCCTTGAAGTAGTGAAAACCCTCACACCTGATGGAAGAGGAGTTGATGTAGTGTTGGAGTGTTCTGGTTCCGGCCGAGCAACTGCAACAGGAATAGAAGCCGTTCGCAAACAAGGACAATTTGTCCAAATTGGTCTTGCAGGCAAACCTTTTGAACTCAACTTTGACCGCATTTGTTATAAAGAAATTAAAGTAACAGGGAGCCTTGGTTCTGTGTGGACTGCCTGGAGAAATGCTATTCGTCTTGTTGAAACAAAACAACTTAACCTCAAAGATTTAATAAGCCACGAGTTCAAGTTAGATGAATGGGAAACAGGATTTGATGTATTTGAAAAGAAAGAGGGCCTTAAGGTTCTTTTTAGACCAGAATAATAATAGAAAAGAGAAGGATATAGGATGGAAAGTTTACGAGGAATGAGTGCAATAATTACAGGGTCTGCTCAAGGTATGGGAAAAGGGATTGCTTTAGCCCTTGCCCATAGAGGAGTGAATGTAGCTATCTGTGATGTAAAAAAAGATGTTTTAGAAGTAACTGCACAAGAAATAAGAGAAGCAACAGGACAAAAAGTTATTACTGGAGCTTTTGATATCACAGATGAAGAAGCTGTGAAGAGTTTTGTAAGTAAAGTAGAAGCTGGATTTGGCAAAGTTGATATCCTTGTTAACAATGCAGGTATTCATCCTCTTAAACCAATAGAAGAGATTGAAAGTAAAGAGTGGGACTTAGTGTTTAATGTAAACGTAAAAGCTTCTTTCTTCTTTGCTAAAGCCGTAATTCCTGGAATGCGGGTGAGAAAATTTGGCCGTATTATCTCAATCTCTTCAGAAGCTGGAAAGAATGGTGGAACAGTTGCAGCTCTTCACTATGCGGCCTCTAAAGGGGCTGTTCTTGCCTTTGTAAGAAACTTAGCACAGCAGGTAGGAGCTGATGGAATTACTGTCAATGCTATAGCTCCTGGAAGAATTGCTACTGCAATGAGTGGTGCAGTGAGCCCCGAAGAAAATCAAAAGTTTATTAACAATAGCATTACAAAGAGCTTAGGAACACCAGAAGATGTTGCGTATGCTGTATGTTATCTTGCAAGCAAAGAAGCCTCCTTCGTTACCGCTGAAACAATGGCAGTAAACGGCGGGACACTTAGAGACTAATAGTAAATGAGGGGATGAGGATGTTTACACCACTAGAGAAAGACTCAATAGGAATTCAACTTACACTTAATCATGGATATGCTACAGACGTTGAATTTTTGGATAAGTTACAAGCCTTAAAAGAGTCAGGGTGTAATCATGTTGAATTAAATATTCCCTATCCCCAAGATACTCCTTCAGTAGAAGTAAATACTGTACTTAATCGATATGATCTGAAGTGCACGAATTTTGCTACTGGGGGACTTTATCCAGGACAGGTTACCTCGCTGTCACATAGTGACCAAGAGGTGAGAAAGAAATCTGTTCAATCAATTAAGAGTGTAATAGATTATTGCAACGACGCCAATTTCAATGGCCTCATCCTTGGTTTTGTTCAAGGAAGTTCTACAAAAGATCGAGATAAAGCGAGAGAATTGTTTAAGAAATCTATAGAAGAGCTCATTCCTTATGCCGAAAAGTCAGGTGTCGTTATTGTGGTGGAAGCATTGAATAGATACATCTCTAATGTGTGTAATACCCTTGATGATACTGTTTCCTTACTTAAAGATTATCCAAAAGAAGTAGTGGCTATACTTCCAGACACCTTTCATATGAACATCGAAGAGAGCAATATGGTATTGCCACTGATCACCCATGCTCCTTGGTTTAGATCTATTCACTTCTCTGATAACAATCGTTATTTCCCAGGAATGGGGGCAATTAATTTCCAAGAAGTGTATAGGGCTCTTTGTTCAGCTGGATTTACAGGGTGCCTCACTATTGAAGGCAATGTAAAGAGTGACTGGATAAGAGAGCTGAGTGGAAGTGCACAATTGATGAGAAATCTAGTTGAAAATGAAAAGAATTTCTTTTTATAGAAATAATATACAAGGGAGAAATTAATATGGACATGGGATTAAAAGGTAAAGTAGTAATTGTTACCGGTGGTGCTGATGGCATTGGGTTGATATCGGCAGAATTATTGGCAAAAGATGGTGCTCTTGTAGCCCTTGCAGATATTAACCAAGGTAAAGCTCAAGCTGCTTCAGATGACCTGAATGGGCAGGGTTGTAATACTATTGCTATAGGAGTAGACGTGCATGATCAAGCATCAGTTGCTGCTATGGTGAAAACAGTAATAGATACATTTAGTAGAGTAGATATCCTCGTAAATAATGCAGGTATAGGATATTTCAAAACCATGGATGAAGAGACCTTAGATGATTGGTTTAATGTATTAGATATTAACCTTACTGGAGTACACCTTTGTACTCGTGAAGTGTTTAAGTATATGAAAGAACAGCATAGTGGAAAGATTATCTCAATGGCATCATTAGGGGGACAAATTGGTGGAATGAAAGTTACTCCAGGATATGTTGCCTCTAAAGCAGGTGTGGTTGGGTTAACTAAATCCTACGCTCGTAATGGGGGCAAGTATGGCATTACCGCTAACGCAGTAGCCCCAGGACCTACAGAAACCAATATGGCAAGAGGTCGCTACTCAGCAGAGAATACTATGGTGGGGAGATTAGCTGAACCACTTGATGTAGCAAAAGTTGTCTACTTTCTTGCCTCTTCACTATCAGATTATCTTACTGGGATAACAGTAGATGTCAACGGTGGAGCTTTAATGCGCTAATGAATAGTGTAAGGAAATCATAATGGAAAAATTTTTTAGAGATAGTAGCTGGGATCGTGATGGAGTTATAGAGGGAATATTGCAAGATATTTCAATTCCAAAGATGGCAAAGGTTCGTCAGTTATTTGATGAAACCAAAGTTGAAGATATCCCTTTAGCTATTGAAACAGAATTTAATAAAAAAGAGATCTCTTCTTCGATAATAAAAGATGCTTCAATTGCAATTACCGTTGGTAGTAGAGGAATAGCTAATTTAGCCCTTATCGTACGAGAAGTTGTAAAGAACGTAAAACGTCTTGGAGCTCACCCATTCATAATTCCAGCAATGGGGAGTCATGGTGGAGCAACAGCAGCTGGTCAATTAGAAGTCCTTCATGGAATGGGTGTTACTGAAGAATATATTGACGCTCCTATAAAATCGAGTATGGATACTACCCATATTGGTGTAAATGTAGATGGTCAGCCAGTTCTTATCGATTCTTTTGCAGCTGCCTCTGACGGAATTATCCTTTTAGGACGTGTTAAACCACATACTGCTTTTAGGGGAACATATGAGAGTGGCCTTTATAAGATGATGGCTATTGGCCTCGGTAAACAAAAAGGGGCTGAAGTATGTCATGTTGATGGTTTTGGTCGAATGGGACACAACGTAATCACATTTGGAGAGGCAATATTAGAAAAAGCCCCTATTCTTTTTGGTATAGCTTTAATTGAGAATGCTTTTGATGATACGGCAATTATTGAAGCGATACATCGAGATAAGATAACGAGTCGAGAGCCAGAACTATTAGAAAAAGCTCGAACTCTTATGCCTCAAATTGCTATTAGCGATATAGACATTCTTATTGTAGACCAAATTGGGAAGAACTTTAGTGGTGATGGGATGGATCCCAATATTACAGCAACCTATTGTACCCCCTATGCCTCTGGAGGCCCTATCGTACAACGATATGTAGTTCTCGACCTCAGCGATGAAACTCATGGCAATGCAATGGGAGCTGGTATGGCCGATATTGGAACAAAAAGACTATTTGATAAAATTGATTTTGATGCTGCCTACCCAAACGCCCTCACCTGTACAGTTTTAATGGGAGCAAAGATTCCAGTAATATTAAAAAATGATAAAAATGCAATTCAAGCAGCTATATTCACATCAGTCGATATTGATAAAAAAAATCCTCGTATTGTTCGTATAGCAAATACGAGCCATATATCGACAATCATCGTTTCAGAGGCTTTGAAGCAAGAGGTTTTAGAAGATGATGGACTTGAATTACTAGAAGAGTTTACAGAAGTAGAATTTGATGAAAAAGGAAACTTAGATTTATAAAAGGGAGTATGATTAGATGATTAATCAGGAACATGGAGTAAACCCACGGGTTTTAATGGCAATTGAACAAGAAAAAAAGTCCTTATCGCAACTTAATGTTGATGGTATTGTGGCCTTAATTGAATCAGGACAAGTCGAGAGGGCTGTTGGGCATGCTTTTCATTTCTCCTCTATTGAGCTAATTCATCTCACCTTTACAAAAGTAAAGAAAGTCATAGAAGAAGGCACCTCTGGTTCTCTTATCAATTATGTTTCATACAGTATCTTGATGGCAATAGGGTTAGAAAGTGCTTTGATTAAATGGAATATTCAACTTATATTCACAGCTAGCGAGATAAAAGATTTACACCTCTCTTATGCTTCCCTCGTTGCCTCTGTTCCAAAAACACATAATGTGAGTACATCTCTTATAGCTTCATATGGGCAAGAAGTGTATCACAGATACATTACAGAAGCTCGAAGCGAAAATGAGGCGAAAGAAGGAAAAGAAACAGTTCTTAGAGGCTCTTTAATTGACTATGTGAATATGATGATTAAAGAAGTTCATGAGTCATCTTTATACCTGTATGAAATGAAGCTAAGTGGTTCTCCAGTTGATGCTACAACTGTGTGGGGAAATGACTATGGCCTCTTTCTACAGTTTGCTATGTGGTGTGGAGCCTCTTTTCAAACTACTAACCCCCCCCTTGTCAAAGCTGCGTGGGACACCTATGCAGATGATTGGAAAGAGAGAGTAACAGAAGTATATAAGAGTCTCGACTTCTCTACACTTAATAGTGGCAATATGGATGAAAGTCAAAAGAAAGTCTCTGTCCTCTCCTACACGATAGTAGAAAAAAGTTGTCACCTAGTTCGTGATATGTATCTTGCTAGTGAAGGAAAACTAGGGTTTGTTTGTTATCAAGTAAATCCAAATCATCAAAATGATACTAATTTAATGGTTGATGAAATTAGATTTGTTCATGAGATGATGTCTTCTCGCTTACAACATGGGTATGAACCTAATATTTCTTTCAAGATTCCAGGGACAAAAGCAGCATTAGAAGCTGCCCAAATTGTTGGTAAAGATGGTATATCCATCACAGTTACCCTCTCTTTTGGAGTCTTTCAAGGATCTGAATTTGCTAAAGTCCTCTCTAAAAGTACTTCAGCTGTAAGCTCAGTAGTTGTGATGAATGGTCGCTTAGCATTCCCTGTTCGTGATGATTTAGTAGAAAAATTTCCATTAGGTAAAGAGACCTATCTAGAAAGTTCAAAGCTAGTAGGGGTAGATGTAACCAAGCACCTCTATGAAAAAATGTATGGGCCAAAAGAGAAAGGTGGATTAGGAGTTGATCCAAAGAGGGTGAGAATTATGAACGCCTCATTACGAATATATGGGGATGAAATTCCAGATGTTCTCTCTATTTGGGGAACTCCGAGTATTACTATTTTCCCGAACGTCCGTTATGCCCTTAATCACAAAGAGAGAACTTACTTGAGTGATGCGGTAACTAAATCAGTAGATGATAGCACTAGAGCTCTAAACGCAAAAAGTGAAATATTTAGACAATCATGGTGGGTTGAAGGAGATGAAGCATCTCTTGCTCCAAAAGAGAAGCTCACCCTTAAAGGTAATACACCTGAAGAAATTATCACTTGGGGACCAATTGAAGCTACACAGACTCAATTTTTAGGTTCATATCAGGCTACTAAAGATCTTATTGGATTTTTAGGATAATAAAAAAAAGGAGATACATATGGCAACATATACATTTGGTAAATTAGAAATTGACCCAGTAACTAACCCTTCGATTCTTAACACAGGAACATGGGATAGTGATGCAGTTGCAAGATTTTGTAAAAAACTTCCTGAATCTTTTTATAAAGAAATATTGGAATTAGGAAACAGTAACCCTGCCTTCGAAGAGACAATCTGTCACTCTCCAAGTATTGCTACCCATAATGGGGTTATTTATGGCCTATTAGAGTTCGTTGATGGGCAAACTGCCTTTGTAATGATCGGTTCCCCTAAAAGTGAATTGATGGAAGGACAAATTTGTAATGCGAAAGGGCCAGAAGGTAAAGCTGTTGTCGTCTATCCTTCAACAGATGTAAACATTCATGCCTATACTCGCTACATTCATACCCGTAAAGGGCCACGTGCACTCGGGGCAGTACCTCGAATTGGTATTGGGGTAAGACATTCTGCTACTATATGGCCTGGAATAATGAATGCAATGTATAAAGGAGACTTCTCTGCTAACTGTATTCAAAACTCAGTAAGGGAGCTCCACCTTTTAGAAACTCTCACCTCAGGGACTCCTTCAAGGACAAACCACTTGTTTAGTTTTGGTCCAGTAAAAGAGGGGCATGCTGGAAGTACGTTTGAAGGATTGGTAACTCAAGGAATTCTTCAAGCTATTAAATTTCCCCACCTCATCAGATATGGGGCAGATGCTGACCACTTACAAGTAAAACGGGGAAGTGAAGGGATTGAAAGAACAAAGAAGTTTATTGATGCAGCTAAGTACTACTCTTTTTATACACTAGATGTTTCAGATATTCTCGATTACTCTGCGATGTTCCAATTCTCTGCTAAGCAGTCGATTGATTACTTAGAAACGTGTATCCCTAATGCTGCTTTAAGAAGTGATGTTGTGTGGTACCATAAAAAGAAAAAGAGCTTAGGCAAGCAATTTATCTCTCTTGATGAAGCTCAAATTGGAAGATTAGTTGGAAAATACTGGGCAGCTCTTGATGCAATTGAAAAACTCTATGGATACCTCGACAATATTAAGAAAGGTGAACCTTATGATATGGAATTAAGTATTGATGAGAATCCTCCTCATGTAAAAACCTTTGATACAATAACAACCTATGAAGAATTATTGTTCTTGGTAGACGAAATTGAACGCCGAGGCCTTCCAATCACCCACCTTGCTCCAAACTTTGGGGTAGAAAAGGGAGTTGATTATCGTGGTGCTGATGGGAAGAAGATGTTGGAACAGAGAGTTTCAATTCTTCATAAAATTGCGAGTGAAAAGAACATGATGTTAGACTGCCACTCAGGAGACGACCTAAGTCGTGAAACTAGAGGTATCTTTAAAAGGGCAACACAAGGGAATATTCACTTCAAGATTTCTCCTAGTCTTCAATCTCTCTATGGAGAAGTAATACAAAAGGTTAATCCTGAATTCTTCCGTTTCTGGTGGGAAGATACCTATCGACACACACAACAACTTGCTAAAGATGGTGTTCCTTTTGCTATCTATTCACTCAACCAACTTAAGTGGTCAGGGGATAAAACTCCTTCAGCTACACATCTTTTCTTCCAAGAGTTCTGTTATGCTACCCTTGGGGATAGAGATGATGCAGGTCAGTTTAAGAATCGAGATAAATTCTATAATCTCCCTGTAGACCAACAACAAGAACTTGACGGGCGAATAGAAGAGCGGATACTTGAAGTCGCAAGTGACTTATTTAATATAAGTCTTTAAGAAATCAGGCCCACTCTTTTAATTCTTTACATAGAGTGGGTTTTTCATTATTGTTAGGAGGTTATTATTTCTTACGATGATAATGGAATAACATAAGGTGAGGACTCTTTTCATGCAAAAACCGATTTTGTCTACAGTACTTAGGCGTCAATATCTCTGTGATGAAGTAATGAAAACTATCAAAGAGCGAATATTCTCGATTGAATATAATCGAGGAGATCGATTGATAGTAGAAACTCTTTCTCAAGAACTTGAGGTGAGTATGACCCCTGTAAGGGAAGGGCTCAAAGCCCTCGTCTCTGAAGGTCTTGTTGTGTATGATGGTAAGAGCTACTCAGTTTTTAATCCAAATGTGAAAGAGATAGCAGATATCTTTAGAATCAGGCGGTCTATGGAGCGTCTAGCTGCTTCTTTAGCCTCTGAAAGCATGAAAGTTGAAGAAATCGAAAAGTTAGTCGCCTTATTTAGTCAAGAACATATTTCTCGCCATTTTTCAAATAAATCAGAGCTTATTAGAATAGATAAACTTTACCACACGAAAATTCTTGAAGGGGCTGACAACAAGCGCCTTAAAACTCTACTCGAACCTCTTCAAGAACAATGTTGGTTAATTCGAGCATGGGGTTATTCCAAAACATTCCCCGCTTGGCATGTAGAGAGAACTGCTGAAGAACACCTGAGAATTCTTGCCTACATTAAAGACCATCAATCTGATGAAGCGGGAATAGCGATGGAAAACCACCTAATAAATGGGGAAGAGAGAACCTGGGAATCATTAAAAGGGATCTCGTTCTAAGGAATTATTGAAACACATAATTTCAATTCAACAAAACACATACCTACAGCAATCTCATAAAAATAGGTTCTATTAATGGATAGAATCTTATTTTAATATTTAATCCAATATTTTTACTTCTTAACAAAGAAATGTCTTGTCTCTCTGTTAAACATCGTGTATGGTATACTATATAAAGAACTAAGAAAACTTTGGTTTTCTTTAAAAGGAGTACGATTTGGAAGATATAATCACATCTCTACTTTCAAAGAAAAAAGAGACACCTATGGACGCTAAAGAATTAGCAGCCTTAGCTGCAAGTTTTAGACTTGCTATGTTTGATGTGTTACATGATCGTGGGACAGGACACTGGGGTGGAGCCTCTTCGGCTGCAGAACTTACAACTGCACTATATTTTAACCGCATGAATGTTAAGCCTGCTGATCCACAATGGGAAGATAGAGATCGTTTTATCCTTTCTAAAGGGCATGCTTCGATGAATCTCTATACAATTCTTGCCAATAAAGGATTTTTCTCAACAGATGATTTGCCTGGATTTAGAACACTAGGATCTCATCTTCAAGGGCATCCAAGCATGGTAAAAACACCTGGTGTTGACATGTCAACTGGAGCTTTAGGTCATGGACTCTCTATTGGAATTGGAATGAGCCTTGCTTCTCGCCTCTCTGGAAAGAAGAACTGGACGTATGTAATGAGTGGAGAAGGATGCTTGAATGAAGGGCAAACTTGGGAAGCTGTAATGTCAGGTGCTAAATTTAGACCAGAAAGATTGGTATATATGATTGATTACAACAAAGTACAACTTGATGGTTGTTGTGACGAAATTATGCCTCTTCACCCTTTAGCTGACAAATTTAAAGCTTTTGGTTGGAACGTTGCCCCTAAGATGTATGACGGACATGATACTCAAGAAATTCTTGATTCGTTCGCTTGGATGGATAGTGACGATGTATGGCCAAAATTGGTTATTTATAACACGATTAAAGGAAAAGGAGTCTCTTTCATGGAAGGCAAAAGTGCTTGGCATGGAGCTCCTATTGATGATAAAAGTTATGCTTCAGGGAGACCTGAGTTAGAGGCTGACCTAAAGAACAAGGAGGCTGCACTATGAGCGTTGCAATGAGAGATGCCTTCGGTGCTAAACTCACCGAATTAGGAAAAACTAATGATAAATTGGTCGTGCTCGATGCTGATGTATCTAGCAGCACTAAAAGTGGTCTTTTTGGGAAAGCTTTTCCCGATCGTTTCTTCAACGTAGGGGTAGCTGAGGCAAACCTCGTTGGAGTAGCTGCAGGACTTGCTGCTAATGGATACCATCCAGTAGTGAATGCTTTTGCAATATTCCTTGCTTTAAAATCTTTAGACCAAATTCGAAACGTATTTTGCTATAACAAATTACCAATTGTAATAGCTGGTGCCTATGGTGGACTCAGTGACTCTTTTGATGGTGCAAGTCATCAATCTATCTCTGATATCGCCCTTATGCGTGTTATGCCAAACATGGAAGTAATTGTTCCTGCAGATTCAAGACAAGCAGAACTTGCCTTAGAGTATGCTTTAACACGAAAAAACCCTGTCTATATTCGCCTCAATAGAAACGCAATGCCAGCTGTTGCTGAGCCTGCAGATTTTGGTGCAAAAAAAGTTATTACCCTCAAAGAGGGAAAAGATGTTACAATAGCTGCTAATGGTATTACTACATCAATGGTAATGGATGCTGTTGCCCTTTTAGAAAAGAAAGGGATTGACGCTGAAGTGCTCTCTATTCCATTTGTTAAACCACTCGATGCTGAAGGACTTGCTGCTTCAGTGAAGAAGACAGGACGACTTGTTACTGTTGAGGAGCACTTGGTTGCAGGTGGTTTTGGTAGTGCATGTCTAGAAGGCCTTTCTAAAATGAAGATGACCTATGACTTTGATGCAATTGGTATAGAAGATCGCTTTACTGAAACTGGACCTTATGATGCTTTATTAGCTAAATATGGGTTAAGTGCAGAAGCTATTACAGAGAGAGTAGTTACTCTTTGTGGTAAAAACTAAACAAAAGGAGTCTAATTATGAGTATTAATTCGAAATCAAAAGAAACAGCATATGCCTTACTACGTGAGTGGAAAGGGGATTCATATGTATTTGGTTTGGATGTGTTAGAAAAAGTAGGCCCTCTTGCCGCTTCTCTTGGTAAAACTGCCCTTGTAGTTTCTAATACCACATATCTAAAGCCTGTAGCTGACAGAGTTGTTAACGCATTAAAAGAGGCAGGGGTTTCTTTAGCTGGTGGTGTTATTGCACCGGACGCGAAACCTAACGCACCTCGAGAAGATGTATATCGTCTTGAGTCTTATATTCTTCATCACAAACCAGATTGTATTATTGCAGTTGGTGGTGGTTCAACCATTGATGCCGCAAAAGCTGCTAACGTTCTTGCCACTCTTGGTGAAGTAGTTACTCCAGAAATTGACCACTATTTTGGAATGAATGTTGTAACAAAAGAACTAGAAGCAACAAAGAAGAAACTTATTCCAGTAATTGCAGTAGAGACTAGTAGTAGTAGTGGTGCTCACCTTACCAAGTATTCTAATATTACCGATCCAATGGTAGGACAGAAAAAACTTATTGTAGATGGAGCAATAGTTCCACCATATTCAGTATTTGACTATGCAACTACAGTAAGTATGCCAGTAAGTGTAACAATTGACGGCGCCCTTGATGCTATTGCTCACACCTTTGAGGTGTTCTGTGGTGCTAAAGAAGAGACATATGAAAAAGCTAAAGAGATTACAGCAGCAGCAATCGATCTTGTTGCCTCACACGCTAAAACTTTAGTCAAAGATCCTTCAAACCTTGAAGCACGAGAAGCTATTGGCCTTGCTACTGACTTAGGTGGATATGCAATAATGATTGGTGGAACTAGTGGTGCTCACCTCACAAGTTTCTCTTTAGTTGACATCGTCGCTCATGGTACAGCTTGTGGGATTATGAACCCATACTATGCTATTTATTATAGCAAAGGGATTCAAAAACAATTGAGGGTTGTTGGAGAAATCTTTGCTCGTCATGGCTATATTTCAGCTAATTTAGAGACTCTTAGTGGTCGAGATCTTGCTCTCGCAGTTGCGCAAGGAATGATTGATTTTGGTAAGTCCATTGGGGCCCCAACAAAACTCAATGATCTAAAAGGTTTCTCTGAGAAACACATAGAACGCGCCCTTAATGCAGCAAAAGATCCTCAACTAGCAATGAAACTTCAAAACATGCCAGTTCCTATGCAAACTTCAGATGTTGATACCTATATGGAACCAATCTTAAGAGCTGCTGCAAGTGGAGATTTATCAATAATTAAAGAGAAATAGATTCTATTTCTATACGATGAATAATCGTATAAATAATATGGCTGATTCATCTAAGAACCTATACGTAGGAACTATTGATGGTCAGCCATTTTTTGTGGTCACAAAAAAATTACTTATTTAGATAAGTAATATGAATTATTTTATTTTAGACAGAATTAGAGAGAATAGGGAATGGTAGCAAATTCTTTGTAGATATGTTTATCAATAAGGGTAAGGGCTTTAGCCTCATTCTTTTCTCTGATTAAGTTGATTATCTCATAATGTTGATTGATATAGCTTATAAATGTTTCACTCGTTACACTCATATTAAGCCTTACAAGCTGAATTCGTGCATCGAGCTTTTCATACGTTTCATATAAATATTCATTTCCTGTAGCTTCAATCATTTTTAGGTGGAACTCTGTATCCTTCATAAAAGCTTGTCCTCGTTGCTCTTCATCAGCTATGAGGCTAATACATTCGTCACTTAACTCTTTCATTTCATCAAGAATGGTGGAGTCCACCCCCTTTTTTGCAATGAGGAGATGAAGAGCAAACTTCTCTAGTACTGTTCTCAGCTCTGCAATACTTTTTGCCTGCTCAGCACTAATACTTGTTACCTTCGAATAGCTTCTTGGAAAAGTTTCGACAAGACCGTATTCACTCAACTTTTTTATTGCTTCTCGTATGGGAGTTCTGCTTACTTGGAACATTGTAGCAATTTTCCCTTCAGGGATTTTTTCACCGAATGAGAGCTCGCCAGAAAGAATCATCCTCTTGAGATGGTTGTATACTTGTTCGCCAAATCCGATTTGTTCAATTTTTGTCGTTTTCATTATATCGACACTATACAGAATTGCTTATGTTAGGTCAATTTAAGAATGCAATTATTCAAGCAAGGTTGACAATCCTTCAAATTCTATTCTTTTTCTTACTACTGACAATAATTAGTAAATAATGGTATACTATATTTGTTTAGAATGTACTATTGAGAAATAAGGAGCATAGTAATGAATATTAATAATCCGTTTGTACAAAGATATAATTCTTTTGAACTCCCTAATCACACCCAAGTGGTGAAGATGAATGAACCTACTGTTCTCGATGATTGTAACAATAAAATTAAAGATTCACTTCTTTATCCCATAGATTCACCTAGTCTCTCTTCAATAGCAAAACAAAAAAGAGAAGAGAGAAAAATTAAAGATAATAAAGAAGCAACTGCAGTTATTGTAGTTTCAGATAAAACAAGGCCTGTCCCCTATAGGGGAGAGGATGGAATCCTTCTTCCAATTATTGAAGAACTTCTATTGGTTGGGTATAAAAAAGATAATATTACCATTCTTATTGCTACTGGAACCCACCTTCCTATGGCAGAGACTGAAATCTGGAAGATGATAGATACTCGTGTTCGTGATATGGGAATTAAGGTTCTTAATCATGATTGTAAGGACAATAGTAATCTCACCTTCCTAGGAAAGACTAAAAGTGGGACTGAGATGTGGATAAATAGCATCTATGTGAATGCAGACCTAAAAATAGCTACAGGGCTTGTAGAAAGTCACTTTATGGCAGGAGCAAGTGGAGGAAGAAAAGCTATTTGTCCTGGATTGATAGGGGAAGAGAGTACCTTTGTGTTCCATGGATACCCCTTTATGGCCGATAAAAACTCAAGAGATTTGAATTTAAAAGATAACCTTGTTCATGAAGAGGCCCTTGAAGTAGCCGCTACTGTAGGAATAGACTTTCTTGTAAACGTAACGCTCAATGGAGAGTTTAAAATAACTGGAATATTCAGTGGCAACTATATCAGTGCCCACCTTAAGGCCGTAGAGAGCATTAGTGAATGTGTTAGAGTTCCTTCTCCTAGCGCAGACATTGTTGTCACTCATGGAGGCTTTGTAGGAATCAACCACTACCAAGTAGCTAAGTGCGCTGTTGCTTCTTTAGGAGTGTTAAAAAAAGATGGCTACTTAGTAATTATTGCAGACACAAATGACCCCACCCATCCAGTTGGTGGAATAAATTATATCACCACATTAGCTCTTCTTACTCGACTCGGGGCAAAAGAGTTTACTCACCTTATTGCAAGTGATGACTGGCCATTTATTCCAGAGCAATGGCAAGTACAAATGTGGTGTAAGGTCTTTGATAGAATCCCTATGGATCACCTGATCTTCTACTCACCAAGCATGAACGCTTGTTGGTATCCTCTTCTTCCTGGACAAAATGGAAATACCTATCTTAGCCCTGAAACTAATAGTGAAGATGTGTTTAGAAACTTCATTTCAAACACTCTCTCCTACATCTCTAAAAAAGAGGGAAAGAATTTAGATGAAATGGATATTACGTGGATAGAAGATGGCCCTTATGTAGTTCCTGTTCCACAGAAAAAGAGCTAACAAAGAGTGAACATAAAAATGGTATATGTGAGTTCAATGTGCTCAAAATTAAATGATAACTATTGCTAATTAGATGTAGTGATGGTATCATCCTTTATAATCATTACATTTATTTACACATTTTATAGGAGGATTACATGGAACTCAAAGGTTCAAGAACTGAGAAAAATTTGCAAGATGCATTTGCAGGAGAATCAATGGCTCGCAATAAATATACCTACTGGGCAGGAAAGGCTCGAAAAGAGGGATATGAACATATTGCTAAGATGTTTGAAGAGACTGCTGATAACGAAAGAATGCACGCAAAATTATGGTTCAAAGCTCTTCAAGAAAATGGAGAACTTGGAGATACCGCAAGTAACTTAAGAGATGCAGCTGCTGGAGAACACTACGAGTGGACAGATATGTATGCTGGATTTGCTGAAGTAGCAAGAGAAGAAGGATTCAAAAAGATTGCAGCTTTGTTTGAAGGTGTAGCTAAGATTGAAAAAGAACATGAAGCTCGCTATTTAGCACTTCTTAAGAATGTTGAAGATTCAGTTGTATTTTCAAAAGATGGTGAACAAGTGTGGAAATGTGGCGTATGTGGTCATATCCATATTGGGAAGAAAGCACCAGAAATTTGTCCAGTTTGTGCCCATCCAAAAGCACATTTTGAAATTACTTGTAAAAATTATTAATAGTAATGTTAGACAAAAAAAAGAGGGTCACACCCTCTTTTTTAATGTCCATATCGTTCTACATCATGTTTGGTAGACTCATAGTTAATGGAGAGAAGAAGGTTACCAAGAGTAATACGACAATCATCGAAATATAGAAAGGTAACATCGCCTTTGTTGCTTTTTCAATTGATATCTTCCCGATAGCTGAACCCACAAAGAGAGCTGATCCTACTGGTGGAGTACACAGACCTATTGCTAGGTTGAGGATAAGCATGATACCAAATTGAATTTCGTTCATCCCTAATTGACCGACAACAACCGGAAACAAAATAGGGGTAACAATTATAATAAGGGGAGCCATATCCATAATTGCCCCTAAAATGAGTAGCATTAAGTTTATTAATAGTAAGAGAACGACAGGATTATCTGAGATACTTAATAGAGCAGTTGTTACTGCTTGAGGGATTCTCAAAAAAGCGAGGAGCCATCCAAAAGCACTTGCAGCTGCGATAAGGCTCATCACCATCGCTAATGTTCTAAGTGAGTGCATAAGAATCTTAGGAAGTTCTTTAATAGAGATTTCTCTATAGACTAAGAAGGTAATAATAAATGCATATACAACAGCAACAGCAGCAGACTCGGTTGCTGTAAAGACTCCAGAAACTACTCCTCCTATAATGATAATGACAGTAAAAAGGCCTAAGAAGGCATCTCTAGAGACTTTAAGGGTCTTTTTCAATCCATATTTTTCTTCTTTAGGATAATTTCTTTTTACTGCAATAACATAACTTACTACCATCAAAGCGACTCCGAGGAGAACACCGGGGACAATGCCTCCTAAAAATAGCTTCCCAACAGAAACTCCTCCCCCAGCAGCGAGTGAAAAGATAATCATATTGTGAGAGGGGGGGATGATAACTCCTTGGCAGCTACTTGTTACAGTTACAGCTACTGCATAGTCATCATCATATCCTTTCTCGACCATCATAGGGATAAGCATTGTTCCAATAGAGCTTACATCGGCAACAGCAGAACCACTAATACCCCCAAAGAACATACTCGCTAGGACGTTTACTTGGGCAAGACCCCCTCGAACTCTTCCAACGATTGCATTTGAGAATTCAACGAGACGCCTGGAGATACCACCTCTACCCATAATTTCTCCAGCAAGGATAAAGAAAGGGATTGCAAGGAGGCTAAACGAGTTAACACCACTTACTGTTCTTTGTACGATTGAAAGAAGTGGGATCTTTAAAAACATTGCAGTAAATACTGAAGAGATGAAAAGGGTAAATGTGATAGGAAACTTCAATAATAATAGGACCACAAATGAACCGATAAGGATGGCCGTTGCTGTAGTAGGATCTGTCATGATTTACCCCCTATTTTTTTTGCTAGTTGAATTTTTTTCAAATCTTTAATTGCAATACTGAGGTAATAGAGGGCATAAAGAGTGATAAAAACAGCAGCGATGGGAACAATAATGTAGTTGATTGCATTACTAATCCCCGTAGCTGGTAGACTCGATCTTGCTGCGTTCTTGGTAACACCATATCCATAATAAAACAAAATTATTCCTATAAAAATTTCCAACACATATTTAAGAATATTTAGAATATCGTTAAAGATTCTTGGTAATTTTTTAGGAAGAATCGTAATGTTAATATGAAGATTTTCTTTTACCCCCAAAGCCATTGCAATAAAGGTAAACCATATTACAATAATGAGAGCAACTTCTTCAGACCACCTGATACCCGAATTAAACCCATAGCGCAACACTACATTTGAAAAGACTATAAGAACCATAAGTACAAGTAATACCATTGCAAGTCTTAAAGCCCAAGAGAATACATAATCGAGTATTTTTTTAAACTTATTCAATTGCTCCCCCTCCTTAACTGACGATGTAAGAGGGGAGAATAAAAGTCTCCCCTCCCATCATCATATACGTAACTAAAGTTATTGTAAAAGTTTATTTTACAGCCTGAACCTTTTTCACCCATTCAACACCTTCTGGTGTGAGTAGTTTTGCATAGAGGTCGGTCATTCTTGCAGCAAAGGAGCTTTGATCGGTTACTCTATTGACTTGAACTCCAGCAGCTCTTACTTTATCTTCTGATACTTTTTCTTTTGCAGCCCACGCAGCTATTTGCACTGGGGTAGAATCTTTTGCAGCTTGTTTGATGAGCTCTTGATCTGCTTTACTTAATTTATCCATTGTGATTTTAGAAGCAATAATTACTTCAGGAACACGTGTGTGTTCATCAATTGAATAATATTTAGCAACTTCAAAATGGCTTGATGTGTCGTATGAAGGCCAGTTGTTTTCTGCACCATTAATAGTAGTAACGGCAACTGTACTTGTTGCACCGTTAACTGTG